>UQYH01000016.1 GCA_900545185.1 uncultured Eubacteriales bacterium
TATGAGCCGGGTCAATATGAACTTGCGGGGGAAACGGTTACGGTAAAGGCCTGCGGCATGCTGCCGCTGCACTTTGCTTCAAGGCAAACGGGACATCCGATTGTACGGGATTTTCGTGAAAAGGATATTTCGTATTGGTATGACGCAAAGCAGGATATGATAACGCCGCTTTTATATGCCACCTTTACGGCAGAGGGCTTTACGCCGGTGGTCATAAGCGGCAATAAGGATGCAAACGGCGCATGGGAATCGGCGCTGGCCGTGGGCATTAAAGAATATGAGGGCAAATATTACGTGCTTTCTCAGCTGGATTTGCGTACGGAAAACCCGGCGGCCAAGCGGCTTTTAAAGGCAATTTATGATTATACAAGAAAGAAAAGCGTTTAAAACCGACAACGCAGACTTTAGCACAGAAGGGCACAAACAATGATGGCCGGGCAATGCGGCCGTCATATGCAGCCTACCTATGCCATATACAGAACAACAAACCGGCCGACGCATCAGCGCCGACCGGTTTGTTGTGTTTCCGGACTCTGCCCGAGCCGTTTGCCGGAACGGAAAAGCGGCTTTGGCATGCTGTTACTCTGCATTATAGAGAATGGTTGCAGTGTAAATACCTTGTTCGTCTGTCAATGCTATGCAGAATTTTTTTAGCCTCTGACGGCAGTGTAAAGGTAAATGTGTTTGTGTTCTTGGCCGATGATGAAACGGAACTGAAGCTGAACAGCGCCTCGGTTCCGTTTTTATATTCCGGGGCAGATGCTGTTGTATAGCAGAGCGCTGCGCTTTTCGCGAACTGCGCCTGCGGCATGCGGCGTTATTTCATTCTGCAAAGAATGTAGGATCTCTATTTCGCATTAAGCGTCAGCGAGATATTTCACCCTATCTTTCATGAAAGCTTTCTTTCCTTGTCCTCTTCTCCTGTAAAAACCTCCTTCAGCCGCATGGTGCTGTTTGGCTCTGCATAGCGATTGGCAGCAAAAGCAACGGTATTTTATTTTTAATTTCGTTAAATAGAGATGTTTTCGTAAATTTGAATACTTTTATTTGCATTTAAAATGATTTATAATTAGAAATGGGACATAAGGCTTTTATATCTTTTTACGAAGTTCAGTTTTCGGACGGCCGAAAATTTGTTCTTAGATCAAAAATATATTTAATAGGAGGCTTTTTATGAGGATGAGAAAAAAAGGATTACCCCTGATTTTGGCAGCGGCGCTGCTGCTCACGACTTCTCCTGCGGCGATAGGATTTGCACTAACGGAAGTTCCTATGGAAACAAAGCTTGTGAACGTGGCGAAGAACCAAAATGTTATAGCGCTGGGAGGAACCAAAAACGGTGAACCGGGTAATGTCAATGATGACAATTTCGGAAGCCGCTGGATTGGTCCTTCTCCCGGCAATGTGGAAAAGCAAGCGCCGACCCTGACCTTTGATTTGCAAAGACGGTATCCCGTTGAGAGCATTATTATTTTTGACAATGAAAGCGATGGTGTTACTTCGGTTAACCGCGGCCGTTTTCAAATTTTGGGTTCTGACACGCCAAACTTTGCCGAATCGGCGGTTTTGTATGACGCCGATATTGCGGCAGAGGATTTGAACACGGTTTTCCCGGTCGGAAGCGAATATTGCATTACGCTTTCCGGGCAGCCTGCATACCGTTATATCCGCTACCAAGCCGAGGATACAGGCTATTTGAATGTAAAGGAAATTCAGATTTGGGCAAACGTGAATGTAACGGAAATTTCAAGAAACTGCACAACATACACCACGCCCAACTTCCAAGCGGCATCCAATACGGGTGATAAAGCCGTGGACGGCAAACTGGATAATGATTATTACGGTTGTAAAGCTGTTTCGGAATACCCCGGTTATTTTTCAACCTTTACTGTTGATTTGGGCAGTAAAAAGCATGTCGGTCTTGTGGAACTGTACGGTCGCAGAAACATACAAAACCTTGATGCCGATGGTTACTTTACTCTGTTTGGCAGTAACGAAGGAACCTTGACGGACTTTACACAATCGCCTGCAGAAGGCGGCACGGCTTATGCAGCAATGAGCGAAGCGGATTTTGCAAAGCTTGGCTACACGCAAATTGTGAAACACATCGGTCGTCTGAATGCATATCCCTTTGCCGGTACAGGTAATGGTGCACTTGCGTCATATCCGAAATATGCATTATCGACGGACAGCAAGTTTGTATATGATCCGTATCCGAAACTGACGGATGACGCACCCTACAGCTACAGTACCATGCTGAAAAATACAGATACAGCATATCGTTACCTGACTCATCGTAAAACGGTTGCCAGCTACATGGCGCAGCTTGCCGAGTTCCGCGCTTATGAATTAAACCCCGAAGCGTATGCGGTGACGGATGTATCCGCAACCGGCGCAACGGTACGTTTTTCAGACTTTAACATGGATGCGGCAAGTCTGACGACAGGTACATTGCAGGTGAAGGATGCGGACGGTAATGTTGTAGAAGGTGCGATTTCTGAGATAGTACTTGCCGAAAACAGAGCAGATGCAGCCCTTCAATTTGCCGCAGGCAAGCTGACGGGTGGAACAGCGTATACCTTAACAGTCGGCGAAGAGGTGCAGAATACCTACGGTACAAAAACAGGTGCCGTAAAGGTGCTACCCTTTACAACTCCGGCTGCATTGGAACCGTACGATATAAGGGGCGTGCAAATTTCATCATTTAATCCAAGCGATGCAAACAACTTTGGTTTTACCTTTATCAACAACACGGCAGAGAATAAGCGTGTTTTGGCTGCGATAGCGCTGTATAACGGCAGCAAAATTGTCAGCGTAGAGCCACAGGTTAAAACAGTGGCAGCCGATGGCGGTGAGCAAACCTTTTCCGTAACGGCACAAAACAGCACGGCAACCTCTATGAAGGTCTTTTTGTGGGATGCCGATACCCTTGCCCCGATTTCGTACAGATACTAATTTTTGGGGCACAGGCTTGACAAGACGGCGTTATAAGCCGTTGCCGAAGGATTTAAAAAGGCAATTATAAAAGACGGATTTTAAGAAACTATCATTTAAAAAACGACCGAGGGGTTGTTTTGAGAAATAACCTAAAGAAATAACCTAATTTTTGATTTATTTCTTTATATTAACATTACATGTCTGCTTTTGATTTGAGAAGGATTAAAGCAATTCATGTTTTTACCAAAGGCGTGGCTGTGCGCAGGGAGCCATAGCTCTGCGCACAGCCGGTTTTAAGGAGGAAGATGGTATGAAGCGGACAGCAACGGCATTGTTTTTAAGTCTACTGTTTTTTATGATACCGCCCCCGACGGCCGAAACGGTTTATGCGGCCGAAACAGCGTTTTATGTGTCGCCCAACGGTTCGGATACCGCAAGCGGCACAAAGGAGCAGCCATTTTTAACGCTTGCAAAAGCGCAAGAGGCGGTGCGAAGCGCCCGTCAGACAGCTGACGGAGATATTACCGTTTATCTGCGCGGCGGAACATATTATCTTTCACAGCCTTTGGAATTTACAGAAGCGGACGGCGGCCAAAACGGGCACATCGTTCATTATCAAAGCTATCCCGGTGAGCAGGCTGTCATTTCGGGTGCGCGGCGGATTGCAGGCTGGCAGGCGCCGACAGATGATTCCGGTATTTGGTCGTGCAGCCTGGATTTGGGCGATTTATATGCGCTTGGACTGGATGTGAACGGCACTCCGGCCAAAAGAGCCGAAAGCGCAACGCCCGGCCGGGTGCTGCGCGGATATTTTGAGTCGGGCAGCGAAACGCTGAACGGATTTTATACCAAAGCAGATCAGCTTTCTTCCGATTATCAAAATCAATCCGATATACAATTGCAGCTGACATATATGTGGCGTACATATATCTATAATGTGGATGCCGTTACGGCGAATCCCGATAACGAACAGGAAAGCATTGTAAAAATCAGCCGATTAATCGGCATTGAAACAGACGAACTGGCTGCACAAATTGCACTTACGGCAAACGGTGCGGTAAACTGGGGCTATACGGTTATCAACGCAAGAGAAGAACTGGATACACCCGGTGAATTTTATTATGACAGACAAAATAAGAAAATATACTATATGCCCAGAGAATGCGAGGATATGACATCGGCTGTGACCGAGGTTCCCGTACTGGAAAAGTTGCTTGTGTTTTGCGGCAGCTATGGGCATACGGTTAACAATATAAGCTTTTCGCAAATTCAATTTGCGCATACGGCCTGGCAGGATATGGCGCGATACGGCTTTCATTCCGGCCAGACGCAGGAGTTTTATGCATCAAGGGAAATGCGCGGCTATGATGAATTTGTCGGTAAATTTTTTGTACCGGCGGCGGTGCAGCTGAATTTTACCGATGGGATTACATTTACGGACAACGTCTTTCGCGCTATGGGTACGGTTGCCATCGGGCTGTATCAGGGTGCGGAGAACACCAAAATCATTGGTAACCGTTTTTATGATTTGGGTGACGGCGCCGTAACGGTGGGATTGCCGAACCAGGCTTACGAAAGCACGGCTGTGTCCGGCTGCAACCTGGCAGAAGGGCAGCCGGTGACCTCCAATGCGGAGATATATGATAGAGAGCAGCGGTATTTTACATATTACGGCGCTTCGGCGGCGGTTGATCCCAATCCCCGAATCGGATGGCATGCGCAAAACTGTACCAATGAATTTGCCTGGCTGCAGGTAGATTTGGGTGCGCCTTATGAAATAGACAGAATTGAACTTGATGCGCGAAAAAAAACGTCGCAAACGCCAACGCGTCGGTTTTTTGAGGTGTTGGCCTCTAACGACCCAAGCTTTGCGGAGGGCAGCTATGTAAAGCTTGGCGCACAAGGTGATAACAGCGATGATTCGTTTCCGCACGAGGGAACGTGGACGCTTTCGGTTTCGGACGATACGCCTTACCGCTACGTTCGTGTGCGGAAAACAAAATATAAAGAATTAATGTGGATTAACGAGCTGCGCGTTATCAATGAAAGTATGACGTTTAATCCCAAATATCGTCTTTCGCGCCATACCGAGGTGAGCAATAATTATATCACACGGGCGGCGCAGCAAAATTTGGGTGCGCCTGCCGTTCACACGTATTTTACAGAGGATGCGGTGATTTCTCATAATTATATTAAGGATATGCCGTATTCGGGCATTTGTGCCGGCTGGGGCTGGGTACATTATCTGACAATGACCACATGCCGTAACATTCAAATTAAGAATAACCGCATTGAAAATGTGATGTCGCGCATGGTGGACGGCGGCGGTATTTACACGCTTGGACCGCAGCCCGATTCCGAGATTTCGGGTAACTGTATTTTGGGAATGAAAAATGCCGTTTCGGGCATATATTTAGATTCCGGCAGTAACTTTTTTACGGTTAAAAATAACGTCATCCATGATGCTGTTTTTGCAATAACAGGCGGTGACGGTGATTATGAAGAGCTTGTTCGGGAAAATTACATTTATGATAATTACACCACATCGCCAAACGGCAGCCGCGGCAATTTGCAGGGGGAGAGCACGAACGGTGTTTTGGCAGAAGCAGAACTGTTTGCAGAGGGAAATTATCCTGATGACGCACTTTTCATTGTTCAGAACGCAGGCCTTCAAAAAGCATGGCGGCACCTGCCGCAAACGGTGCCGGAGAGTGGTTTGACAGCCAAAGCGTGGCAAGAGAGCGATAATGTTTTGCACGTAACCCATTACGGCTCGATGAATGATGAAAGATTTTTACGCTGGCACTTAACCTACGCCTATGAGCGAGCGGCCGAAACACTGAGCCTGATTGAGGCCAACACGGGCGAAGGGTATCTTATGTACCCACCCGCGGCAACAGCACGGTTTCAAGCATTTTTAGCCGATCTGAACATTTATATACAAAATAAAGGCTACTTAAAGGAAGGGAAAACAACGCTTGCGCCTTTGCAAACCGAACTGAATTTAAAGCGTGAAGAGGTTTTGGAAAAACGTGATGCCCTGCGGAGCGAAAGCAAACGTTTGGCCGATTCACTAACGCTGCGGAGCGCAGAAGAGCTTTGCGCACTTACAGAGACTTCGCCGCCTGCGAGCCGATTGCGGCTTTTGGCGGCAGAATTGCAGGCGGCGGCAGGGGATGAGCTGCGGTCACATTGCCTGCGGCTTCAAATGGAGCGTCTGCTGGCAGAAAACGGTGAAACGGCTGAAATAAAACTATTAAACGTGGCCAAAAACAAGCCTGTTATTTTGGCTGATAATCGCAGCGAAAGCAGCTATCTGCCGGAAAATCTTGTCGATGATGATTTGCGCGGCAGTAACTTTTGGTTTGGCTATAAGAAAGACGCAAAGGCAAGCTTTGTTTTGGATTTGCAAAGACGGTATCCGATTGAACAAATTCGGATTTTTGACCGCGTGAATCCTTCTATGCCGACGCGCGGACAATTTGAAATTTGGGGCGCGGATCGGGCTGATTTTTCGGACGCAAGGCTTTTGTTTGAATTAGATGACAATACGGCCTTCGCAGCAGAGGGAGATTATACCATTGAACTTCCTGCAAAGCCGATCTGCCGCTATTTGAAATATCAAGCCAAAACAAGCGGTGCGGCGGTTTATATTCGTGAATTTCAGGTGTATGCGCGTGCTGCGGTACGCGAGGTCGGGCAAGGCAGCACCGTGTATACCGGAACGACACATACCGGCTGCGGCGGCGCTTTAGCTGTGGATGGACGGTTTGACACGGCCTATGCAACACCGGCCGAAAGCGGCCGTTACAGTACGCTGACGGTTGACTTGGGCAGTGATACGTTTGTGGATATGCTTGAAATTTATGCACGCAAGGCGGCAACAAACAGCAGTATAGACGGTCATTTTAAAATTTACGGCAGTCACACGGCTGTTACGGATTTTACCGCAACAGATGTAAGCGGCACGGTGTATGCGCAAATGCCGACAGCCGATTTTGAAGCACTGGGCTATCAGTCGCTGGCAGCCATGGCGTACCCAACACAAAGCTACACGCTGACGGATGGCGGCACGTACGAGCCGTATCCACTTTACAATTATCAAACAAAAGAAAATTTCGGTTGCTGGCAAACAATGCTGGATTCAAGTGAAGCGTATCGGTATATCACACACCGCAAAACGGCAGCAGAGCAGCAGGCGCAGTTCAGTGAATTTCGTCTGTATCAGCTGCATCCCGATTTATATACGGCCGATTTTGAAGGAAACGCCATAAGACTGCATTTTAGTGAAGCGATGCAGACAAGCAGCCTGACAAGTGATGCACTGCAAGTGTTGGATGAAGAGGGTAATTCCGTTATGTATGACGGTGTAAGTGTAAATGACTTTACAGTAAGCATAACCGGCGCACAGGTTTCGGCAGGAAAAACCTACACGGTTTTTGTAAAACAAACGGCTCAAAACCGGAACAATGTGCCGCTGTCGGAGGATAAGGCATTAAAGGTTACGACTCCGTGTGAAGGTATTTCCCTTTACTGCAGTGAAGATGAATCGGGCGAGACTCAACAGGATGAACCGGAGCCGGGTAAAGGCTATTGGGCACAGCTTACGTACCGAAATTACGAGCATACCGATAAAATAATTATGCTGGCATTGGCAGAATACGATGAAAGCGGCAAGCTTGTATCTATTGCAAGCCAAACGCTGGATGTAGCCGCCGATGCGGCACAAAGCTTCACAGCCGGCTTCAAGCAGCTGAATGACCTTACGGGCTATCAGCTGAAAACATACATTTGGGATATGAAAACCATGCGGCCGCTTAGGTAAACCCTGGGCACGGCTCTAAAGAAAGGGGACACACAATGAAAAAACACAGACTTTCAGCAGTTTTTTGCGCAGCGGTTTTGCTGCTGTCGCAAGCGGTGCCGACATTTGCATCGGGTGCAAACGTGACGCACGAATTTTACGTTGCGCCAAACGGCAGCGATGCGGCAAAGGGTACCTTAGAGGCGCCTTTTAAAACAGCTGCACGCGCACAGCAGGCTGTCCGCGAGGTGAATCAAAACATGAAGGGGGATATTAAAGTATATTTCCGTGAGGGAACGTACTATCTGCCCGAAACACTTTCGTTTACCGAAGCAGACAGCGGTACAAACGGATATTATGTCAGCTACGAAGCCTATCACGATGAAGCGGTTACCATATCCGGCGGCCGTGAGGTATCGGGCTGGCAAAAGCTTTCGGATGATTCCGGCCTTTGGGCGGCGCCGTTTGACGAAGCGCCCTATGTTGTCACCATGGACATAAACGGCCGTCCCGGCCGCCGCGCGCAAAGCGAGGATGTCGGCCGCGTTTTGCGGCATTGGGATGACACATCGGATGACCGCTACAAGGTAGACGGATTTTTTACGAATGCCGATGATTTATCGCCCGATTTACGTAATTTGACGGATGTGCAGCTGCATCTTGTTTATATGTGGCGTAACTACTTATATAATGTGGATGCGGTTGTGGAAAATCCGGATAATCCAAAAGAAAATCTGGTTAAAATCGGCCGTCAGATCGGACAGGAATACGATGAAATTACCACCCAGACGCATGACCCGATTAACTGGGGTTATTGGATTGAAAACTGCTTTGAAGAGTTGGATGTTCCCGGTGAGTTTTATTTTGACAGGCAAGAAAAAAAGATATATTACCTTCCGCGCGAAGGGGAGAATATGAAAACGGCAACCGTGGTTGTGCCCGTTTTGGAACAGCTGATGAATTTAGAAGGCGCGTCCTCGCGCGATAAGCTGACGGGTTTGCGGTTTTCGGGACTTTCGTTTATGCACTCGGCTTGGTTTGACCGCTCGCGTTACGGTTTCCACACAGGGCAAACGCAGGATTTTTACGCCCAGCCCGAAATGCTTTCGTATCCCACCATCATCGGCAAGTTTTTTGTGCCTTCGGCCATATCGCTCCGCATGACGGATGGTGTTCGGTTTGAAAACAACACCTTCCGCGGTATTGAACAGGTCGGCATCGGCATTTACAGCGGTGGCTACAACACCTTGGTAAATGGCAATGTGTTTTACGAAATGGGCGATTGTGCCGTAACGGTCGGCACATCGGAGGCCTATGAAAGCACGCCGGTTTCAGGCTGCAACCTGGCAGAGGGACGGCCTGTGACGGAGAGCGGCTCGCCTTATGACAAGCAGCAGCGGTATGCGCAGTATTTGGGAGCCTCATCGGCGGTGGATCCCAATAAAAAGACAGCCTGGGCGCCGCGGGATGCAGCCAAGGTTGCACCTTGGTGGCAGGTAGATTTAGAGGGTGAGTATGAAATTGACCGTATTGAAATTGATGCGCGCCCGGATGTTAATCAAGAGCCGACAAGACGCAGCTTTGAAATTTTGGCATCAAACGATCCGACCTTTGCAACCTATACGGTGCTGGGCAGCCAGGGCGCGGCGGCGTTTCCGCATGCATCCACAAGGGTTTGGCTGGTAGATGATGACACGCATTACCGCTATGTGCGGATTCAAAAAACAGCCAAGGAATATTTTTGGCTGAATGAGGTCAGAATCATTAACGAATCTATGGAATTTACGCCGCGGTATCAGTTTCCGCGCTATACAACCATCAGCAATAATTATATAACACGCGTGGCAGAACTGAACTGGGGTTCGCCCGGCGTGCACGGTTATTTTACCGAAGGCTGTAACATAACGCATAATGAAATCTGGGATTTGCCGTATTCTGCGGTATGTATGGGCTGGGGCTGGAACAATTATTTGGATATGACGGCCTGCCGCGACAATCGTATTAACTATAACAAGCTGCACGATGCCATGCAGCGTTGCCTGGACGGCGGCGGTATATACACGCTGGGGCGGCAGCCCAACTCTACACAAATCGGCAACCATACCTATAACATGCCGAATCCGCTGGGCGCTTTTTACACGGATACGGGCACAAGCTATTATACCTTCCGCGATAATGTTATAGAAAATACGGGTATGGATTATAATACGGGCGGTCCGACCTACAGCATCGGCAATTTGGTTACACACAATTTCAGCAGTTCTGCCGAAGCCTCTACCGTGAATTTGCAGGGTGTGGCAAAGGACGGTATCACGGAGCAGCCGATACGGTTTGTGCCGTATAACTATCCGCTGGAGGCTATCAGCATTGTGGAAAATGCGGGTCCCCTGCAGGCCTACTGGCACCTGCGCGACACCATTCCCGAAAAAATGTTTGAACAGCCGGAGTGGAGCATGTATGATAACGGGGTTCATGTTTCCAACCATGGTTCTATGAATGATGACAGATTTTTAAACTGGTATTTAAAAATGCATTTAACCAACGCGCAGAAGCTGCTGCAAATGGCACAGGATGAAATGAAGGCAGGCGAAAGTGTTTACGGAAGCGAAGCGATGGAAGCTCTGCAAGCTGCCATTGATGACGGCAAGAGCGTGGCTGCCGTTCGGCCGATTGACCGTGAACTTGTCCGTGATGCGGCCATTGTTGTGCGCAAGGCCATTATGACTTTAGGACTTTCGAGGGAACTAAAGCCCTATGATGAATTGTACCGCACGGTATCGGCGGCGCTTGCCGATACAAAAATCGGTACGGGCGTCGGTAACTCTACACAGGCCGACTATACGGCGCTGGAGTCGGCGCTGCAATACACGCCGGAGGCTTATCAAAAGCTGGATTCGGAGCGTCAGCGGCTGGCAAACTTAAAGCTTGAAAAATCCTATGATGCATTTTTGAAGGCCAAAGTCAGCCTGAACATTCAAAGCTTTAACTTTGGTGATGAAGCACAGCTGGGCAAAACAGAGATTGATACTGAAAACAAAGTCATCCGGGTGCATCTGTTATATGCAGCCGGCACGAGCCTGACGCCGAAGGAAATCACGCTTTCCAAACAGGTGAAAATATCGCCTGCCATCTCGGCACAGCAGGATTTCTCACAGCCTGTTACCTATACGGTTTCAACATTGGACGGCAGCGCCACGGCACAATGGACGGTCGTTACCACACGAGAGGAAGTTACATCGAGCGACGGAGAATATGCACTGGATGAAGTGCTGGCCGATGAAATGAACTGGATGCAGGTCGGCAACCGATCTTCACACTACAGCGGTAAAAACTTCGGTGATATAACCTATACGTTTAAAATGCGGATGAACGCCAAAATTGAGGGCGACTGGCCGGGTATAGTATTCCGCAACCAATACTCCAACAAGGAATTTTTGGATAAGGGCACCTCGTGTTATGTACTGCTTCTGTCCGATGGAAAGCTGGAATTTCATCGCTTTAATAACGGAATGAGAACGCAGTTCTACGGCCCTGTGGCCAGCGTGCCGCAAATTTTGGGTCCCAGCCTGGATTGCCCGTCCTTCCGCTACGGTGAGGATAATTTGATTAAGCTTACCGTCCGCAACGAAGGGGCAGGGGTACGGATTATTTTGAACATTAACGGCACAGAGGCCATGAATGTTTTGGATGATAAAGAAGGCGCCATTTTAAGTCCGGGTTACTTCGGTACGGTAGCGCCGAATACGCCCGTTATATTAAAAGGCGTTAACTAAAAAAAGGGGGAATGCATACCGGGGGCTGCTTGTCCGCCCCCGGTGTGCCGGACAAAACAAGGAGGATTTAACATGAAGAAATTTGTTTGGCGAATGCTGGCCGTGGCGTTGGCGCTTTGCACGCTGCCGTGCGGCCCTTCGGCGCTTGCCGTAGGAGAAGCGGAGATGGCGGAAAGCAATGTGGCCTTATGCCGCCCGGTTACGGCCTCCAGCGCCGCAGATAAAGCACCGCTGGCTGTGGACGGCATTAACCAAAACAGTGATTATACCTATTGGCAGCCCGAAGCAGGCGATAAAGAGCCGTGGCTTATGGTCGATTTGGAGATTGCATACCCGATTGCACGGATTGAGCTGGAGGTACAGAAGGGCGCTGACAGCAGCTGCAAAAACTTTGAGGTGTGGGGCTCTAACGACAGCGAATTCGGTGAATATGCCGTTTTGGCCAAGCAAGAGGGTGACGCTGCCAAAAACGGCGTGTATTCTAAGGATTCTCTGAGCAAAAAAAGCTTTCGTTACATAAAGGTTGTTAAAACCAAAAGCGATGAAGCCTTTACCATTGCAGAGCTGCGCGTTTGGGTGGTGAAGGATAAAATTCAATACGGCACGCAGCTTTCGGGAAATGCATCGCAGATTCCGGATTGGAGCGGCGGTGCGAGCTATACCATCCCGGCAGATGTTGCCGGCACAAGCCTTGAACGGCCGTTTCGTCTTTTGGCCGCACTGAATATTATGCGCGGTTATCCGGACGGCAACTTTTTGCCGGAGGAAAGCATTACACGTGCCGAATTTGTAACAACCGCCATGAAAATGGCCGGTATGCAGGCAGAACTGTTTGCGGAAGAACCGACCTACAGTGACGTGCCGAAAACACACTGGGCCTTTGCTTCGATTGAAGCGGCCACAAAAATCGGCTTGGTCGGCGGTGTGGGCGAAGGAATGTTTGCGCCGGAGGAACGCGTTACGATGGCACAGGCCGTACGCGTTATGGTATCGCTTTTGGGCTATGAATATATAGCACAGTCAAAGGGCGGCTATAGCACCGGGTATTTTCAGGTAGCCGACCAGTTAAGACTGCTGAAAAACATTACCTGTGCAGCGGATGCACCCATGGAACGGCGTGATGTTGCAGAGCTTTTATATCAGACTCTGCATGCGCGTGTGCTCACCACGGCAGTCGGCGGTAAGGGAGAACTGGAAAAGCAGGATTATACGCTTTTAAACGCCAATTTCGGTATTTATAAAGAAAGCGGTCTTGTAACGGCGACCGAACAGACGGGACTGACCAATCAGGCAGGCAGCGCGTCGGCTGGTTATGTAAAGATTAACGATATTGCCATGCGGTGCGATATGCCGGGCAGTGCAGATTATATCGGTCTGCCGGTTGAATATTACTATCACGAAGAATCGGGCTCACCGGTGATTGTTTTAATGCTGGTCAGCAAAACGGCAGAAAGCTTTACGGTGCAGGCTGAGGACGTTCTCTCTTTTACGGATGACGGCAGCTTTGAATATGAAACAGATGAAGGCGAACGCACCAAACGCTTGCGCGTTTCAACGGAAGCCGATATCATTTATAACGGTAAGGCGCTGCCGGGCGCAAGCTTTTCGCAGCTGATTCCCGAAAGCGGCACAATTACGCTGACCGATATAAATGGTGACGGCACAATTGAGCTTGTTTCCGTTCGGGCGGTGGCGGTGCATGTTGTTAAATATGCAAACAAGGCAGAAGAAATGATTGCATTCTCTGACACAAACGAGCCGCTTCGATTCAATTCGTCTGACGATTCTGTTACGATTTTAATGGCCGATACACAAAAAGAGGTTACGCTTGATGAATTGAAGGAGTGGGATGTTGTTTCGGTTTTGGAAAGCAAAAACACAAGCGGCGCCAAGCAGCTTACCGTTTATGTTTCCAGAAATTCCACAATGGGAACGCTGACCGAGTTGAGTGACGACACGGCACACATCGGCAAAACAAGCTATAAGCTGGCAGAATGTATTGCCAAGGGAGATTTAACCGTTGGTATGCGCGGCACCTTTTACTTAGATATGGAGGGTCGCATAGCCGCCTTTGACGGCGAAAGCGCAAACGGTGAATACGGTTATTTGACAGCTATTGCCAAGGGAACCGGCGTGAATCAAAGCCTGAAAATTAAAATGTTTACCAAAAAGGGCGTGTTTGAAGAGTTTACCTGTTCGGACAATTTCACGGTGGATGGGCTGTCATTGAAAACGTTTACCGAGTTGGAAAATCATTTGCTGAAAAACGGACGTGTCGATGGTGAGATTCATCAGGCAGTGCGGTACAAAAAGAACAGTAAAAAAGAAATTACGTATATGGACACTGCCTTTTTCAATCCTAAGACCGAAACTAAGGAAAATCTGACAAAAGAAATCAGCGCTTATAAAGCGGATGGTACGGCTAATGACCGTACGGTTTACGGCGCTGTGTTTGACTGTGAGTTTTCGTATGACCCCAATGCGGTTATTTTCCAGGTGCCGGATGATATGAGCCGCGAAAATGCCTTCGGCGTTCTTTCAATCGGAACCTTCCGCAACGGGGGCAGTTATGCGGTGGATGCGTATGACGGCGGCATCGAACGGAAAATGAAGCTGTTTTTGCTGACGGATGCATCGGCCTCCAGTATCTCAAATCGTTCGGAAATTATGCTGGTAGAAAAGGTTATCACGGCGCTGGATGCCAGCGGAGAAGCGCGGCAGCGGCTGGATGGCTACTATGCCGGTGAAAAAATTTCGTGCTTTGAGTATGAAGAAGGCATGCTTGAGGCCGAAAAGGTTAAGCAGGGGGATATTTTGCAGGTAACCCTTAACATGGCTAACGAGATTAAATCGCTGCGCCGCCTGTTTGAGCGGGATAAGGCAGAAGCAGGCGAATATGTTATTTCGGAAAAATATCCCGAATACGCAAGAACAACCGATGCGGCGCTTGTTATGCGCAACAATTTTTACATCGGCTATGGCCGCGTTATCAGCCGCGATGGCAACGTGATTACCCTTCAGTATGTAACGAATGTTGAAGAAACGCTGCGGAAAACCGTAACTGTGGATTTAGCTTACAGCCGCATGAAGCTGTATATGTATGACAGCACGGCAAACAACGATGCAAGCCGCGTTCGTCTTGCCACACCGGCCGACTTTTTGGATGCAGCATCGGTGGGCGACGAAAACGCATCCATGGCGTTTGTGTACATTACATCGGTTGAACCGTTTTGTGCAATTGTGATTAAATAAAAAGGGGGAAGCGACATGCACAGCAAAATGTTTATCGAAACCGAAACAGATCGGGTTAATTTATATCTTTCGCATCCAAAGGGAGGCGCGGACAATTATATGCAATACTGCCTGCGGCATTTTACAGACCCGTACAAGGATGGGGGTACCTATCAGAATCAGGATGTTTGGCGGATGTACGAAATGTATGCCTATCACGCGGACGCATCGGGACAAATGGTGCAAACAAAGCCGTATTGCATTTTAAACGGCGGTGAGTGGGAGTGTGCGCTGCGCATTGACCAAACGCCCGATTTTCATGGCGGGCTGCATGGGTATGAGCATCAAAAAAGCGTCTTTGCGTCGGTTAACGGCAGGGATATAACCTTGGGTGTAAAGAGTGACTTGCGCGAAACCGAAAGCTTTGAATTTGTGCAGTGCAGTGAAATCTACCGGCAGGGCACAAGGAACGAAGTGATTGCAAAGCATGTTAAGCATTATATCTTTAAAGAGGGCAAAATGATGCTGCATCAGGAGCTTGAGTGGCAGCAGGCGGTTACAATTTTATATGCATATATGGCCATGCTGCCGATTAAGCGTACCTCTGATAATACGCCGGAGGGTGAGCCAATTTCGGATTATGTGATACTTGGTGACTCGGATACCGTCTATGATGTTCGGAAAATCGGTCATAATACCGGGATTTCGAGCGTGGCGGACCATGTTCGTAATGTGCGATATGCCAAAATCTGGGGTGAAGCCTCCGGCATAACGGCCGAGCTGCATATAGACTGCCCGTTTTTGGAAAGCAATAACTTTTTTGTGCAAAACACAGAAGCATACAACAAATTTTATTTTTCCTATGCCGGTGACGGTGAAGGTTACGCGGTGCATCCGGGTGAAAAATGGGAAATTGATACACAGTATGAAATTTACCAAAAATAAATCTGTTATATACCGGGCTTTTTGTATAACAGGATTGAAGAAAGGTTGAAAGCGTATGTATAAAAAATGGAGTGCACTTTTACTTGTGTTTTTGCTAACTTCTGCGATTTGTGTGCCTGCACTGGCAAAGGATGTACTGACAGCCGATGTTACCTTTAACCGCAGTACAACAGCCGTAACGGTTGCCGGCACAAGCGGTTTGTCAGAGGGAAACGGTGTACAGATGGTTGCCCTGAGGCCGGGTTATACCTTTGAAGAACTCGAAACCGCTGCGCAGATGGAAGCGGCGATTGCGCGGACGGATGAAACAACCGTTGGAAAGGATGGCAACTTTTTGTTTGCACCGTTTGTGTTGGGCGGCGCTCTGCCACTCGGCAAGTGTGAGGTGCGCGTGTCGTGCGGCGGCATAGCTGTCACAAAAAGCTTTTACTATTCGCCGCTGGGTAAGGTCATAGAAGCGCTGAACAGGTTACATGATGCATCGGCCGATGTGATATATGACTTTTTAATCACACAGAACAACATAGAACCGCTTGGACTGCCGGAGGATGATACGGCGGTTTATACGTCTCTTACCAAGGGGACGGCTGACAAGCCGCAGGAGCAGGACTATGTAAACCGTTATCTGGCAGAGCGTGATTATGCCGTTGCGGCTGCGGCTGATGAAGCAACCGTCAATGCCAAGCTGCTGGCTTTGGCGGCAGACTTTAAAACAGCGGTCGCCATCGGCCTTATAAACGACGCCAAAACCGCGACTGCCGCAGAGAGTGCATTGGACACCTATGGCGATATTTATGCGTTGAACGATCAAGAGGCAGTGTATAAAAGCCTGACTGACAGCCAAAAGGAAAAGGCTGCGGCAGAGGTTATGAAACGGATTGCAGCGGCAAACCGTTTTAACGACGCTTTGGCACTGCAAAGCTATTACAACCTCCACAGTGTTTTAAGTGCGGTCGGCTATGCCGGATGGGATAAGCTGGAAGCCCTCCTGACGGCGCACAATGATGTGTTGCAGCTGGATTTGAGCGGCTTTTCGTCTCTTAGCAGCTATAAAAAGGATTCGGCCATGAAAACCTTAGCCGCAGCCGATAGCTTTGCCGATACGGATGCCTTGCAAAAGGCGCTGGATAAGGCGGTGGCTTCTGTTTCGTCCGGCGGTACGGGTGACTCAAAAGGAGGAAGCAGCAGCGGCGGAGGCGGCAGCCGAAACGCAAGCGGCGCTTTAATTAATGTTGGCGACACAGCCCAAAATAATACGAACGAAACTAAGGTGTTTTACGATATTGATCACGTTTTGTGGGCGGCAGACAGTATTTTGACACTGTATCGCAGGGGGATTGTCAGCGGCCGCGGCGAGGGAGCGTTTTGTCCCGACGACATGGTGACACGTGCCGAATTTATTAAAATGCTGATTGCTGCTTGCGCGTCGAATGGTGAGCAGGGCGCAATTTCGTTTGCGGATGTGCAGCCCGAAAACTGGTATTACAGCTATGTGGCCCGTGCGTCTGCACTTTCAATCACGCAGGGGTATCCCGATGGCAGCTTTGGCGCAAATGATGAAATCACGCGTGAGGATATGGCGGTTATGCTGTCCCGTCTGCCGCAGATGAAAAGCTTAAGCGGCGCGGACAATCAATCGGCCTTCGGCGATGCGGATCAAATTGCGGAGTATGCCAAAGAAGCTGTGCAAAAGCTCTCCTCACTGGGAATTTTTTCGGGCGATGACGCAGGCTGCTTCCGTCCGCAAAGTGCAGCCACAAGAGCCGAAACGGCCAAGGTCATTGCCGGGATTTTAAAAATCGTTTCGTAATATGACAAATATCGTAAAATAGCGATATTTTCATAAAGATGTGTCATTGTATTTGCCTTTGCGGCTGTGATACAATAAACATAAAGAAAATTAAAGGGGTTGCGGGCATGCTAAGTAAAAAACAGGAAAACACGGCTACGGTGAAAATGAGTGCCGGGGACACCTGGGCAAAAATGAAAAAATATCGGTTTTTATACCTGCTGTTAGCCGGTGCCATTGTCTGGACAATCATTTTCTGTTATCTGCCGCTTGGCGGACTGGTGATTGCGTTTCAGAATTTTAAAATTAAGGCAGGTATTTTCGGAAGTCCGTTTGTCGGCCTGGATAACTTTATTAAGGTTTTAACCATGCCGAAGTTTTTGGGCTCAATTAAAAATACGGTTGTATACAGCGCGACAAACTTGTTTTTGGGACTGCCTTTTCCCATTGTATTTGCGCTGATGATGAACGAAATACAGCAAACGCACTATAAAAAGCTGGTGCAAACGGTCAGCTATCTGCCGCACTTTCTTTCGTGGGTTTCGGTAGCCGGTATCTTTTACAGCATTTTTGCAACAGATGGTTTTTATAACGACTTAATGGTCAAAATCTTTGGGGCAAGCTGGGAACGCACCAACATTATGATGAATCCCGACAACTTTTTGGGGCTTATCTTTTGGTCGCTGCGCTGGAAGGAAATCGGCTGGGGATCCATTATTTATCTGGCGGCCATCACAGGCATAGATCCCACGCTGTACGAAGCGGCTGTGGTGGACGGATGCAAAAAAATGAAGCAAATACGGTATATTACCATTCCGTGCATTGCGCCGACGATTTTGACACTGTTCATCATGTCTATGGGCAGCTTATTCCAAACCAGCTTCGACCAGATTATCAGCTTTCAGAATATATACACGCAGGAATATACCGAAACATTGAATACAATTGCGTACCGTCAAGGTATTCAGGGCGGACAGTATTCGCTGACAACGGCTCTCGGTATTATGCAAGGGCTTGTGTCCTGCAGTCTGGTGTTTGGATCCAACTGGATCGTGAAAAAGCTTTCCGGTACGGGTATTTGGTAAATCGGGCGGTTCTGTTCTGCTATAAAGAAATGAGGTCGGTATTTTGAAACGTACATTGGGTGAAAGAATTTTTGCAAAATTTAATGTTATATTCATGCTGTTTATTTGCGTGATTATGATTTTTCCCTATCTGAATCAGATAGCCATATCGCTGAACGAGGGTTGGGATACAAGCTTTGGCGGTATTACGATTTATCCGCGTAAGTTTACATGGGTGAACTATAAAACACTGTTTTTAAATGCGGAAATCGTTAATGCGTTTACACTGACGGTTACAAACGTCATTGTAAACACGGCGCTTTCGCTTTTGTTTACGGTGGGTGCGGCATATGCGCTTAACCGAAAGGATTTGCCTTTTCGCAATGGGCTGCTTTTGTTTTTTATGCTGCCCATGTATATTACACCGGGCACGATTCCTATTTTTATATTGTTCCGTTATTTAAAGCTTTTGGATAACCGTATGTTGTACTTTATTCTTGGTATCTTTTCATTTTACAACTGCGTTGTCATCCGCTCATTTATGAAAACCATACCGGAAAGTTTGGAGGAATCGGCCAAACTGGATGGGGCAAACGAAGTGATTATTCTGTTCCGCATTATTTTGCCGCTTTGTATGCCCGTTATTGCAACGGTTGCGCTTTGGCTGATGGTCGGAACATGGAACAACTACACAACCTCTATGCTTTATATGACAAAGCGCAGCTTATATACCCTGCAATACGTGGTTATGCAAATTATTAAGCAAAGCGAGATTGTCTCGCAACTGCAATCCGAAACGGCCTTAACGGGCGGCGGAGAGGGGTTGGCAGACAATGTTACATCGCAATCGGTTCAGTCGGCGGCGATTATATTTTCTACGCTTCCCATTATTATGGTATATCCGTTTTTGCAAAAGTACTTTGTAAAGGGTGTAACCATTGGTGCCGTGAAGGACTGACGGCCGGAAAGGCTTTAAGCTTTCAAATGAAAGGTATATGGGGTTCTAAACATTACAATACAATAAGAGATTTAAAACATGATGAAAGAAAGGATTGGTGTTGCATGAAAAAAACATTAACCAAACTGCTTGCGGCCGTTTTATGCGTAAGCCTTGCGCTTGCTGTCGGCGGCTGTAACGGCAAGGCGACGGAGGGTGAAATAGCCATTAATCACGCCGAAGGCGAATTTGTGCCGGAAAAGGATATGAGCCTGACCGTTTGGTCAACGCAAGGCTCGGACTACACACCGCCGATTATGGCAAAGGAAAATTTGGTTGAAAATTGGCTGATAGACAAAACACGTGTTAAAATTGAAAATATGTACGGTAACGGCGGCGGCCAGTGGGAGGCGCTTTTATCACGTCTTGTTGCAGGTGATAACTTCCCCGATCTGGTGGTTTGCGGCGGTGGCCAAGGCCCCACACATTTTGCCAAGATAGCAGAACTGGATGAAATTTGGGAGCTTACGCCGGAACTTTTGAAAACCTATGCGCCGGATATTTGGAAAAAAGTACCGGAGAGCATGTGGGAGCGCATTAAGGTAGACGGTAAAATATACGGCATCCCGTATAATTTTCCCGTAAGCCGCGAAATTGCACCCGATGAGGATGAATACTTGCTGAATACCTCGGCTGCGGTACCGACAAGTCTGGGGACATATATTTGGATACGGGATGATATTTTAAAAATGCTGTATCCCAATGCCAAAACCTATAATGAGCTTGTTTCAATCTTGGAGGAAACAGGAGCGCCGATCGGTGACGAACTGGCTGATGTGCCGATCCGTTCCACCGAGGATTTTGTAAAGCTTTTAAAGGATATTCAGGCGCTGGATCTTAAAGTCGGCACTAAGCCCGTATATGCCTTCGGTTATGCCGGCGCGGACTGCTGGGTACCCTTTGCACGCCTGGGGCCTGTTATGATGGGTTACATGGGTCACAACTACACAAGCTCGTGGAATCCCGATACAAAAGAAGTCAGAATCCCGCTTTTGGAGGATATTGTAAAAGAGGGCGCACTTTTGCAGAATCAGCTGATTCGTGAAAAGGTGATTGACCCCGAAAGCCTGGTGCACACGGATGCACAGTGCAAAGAAAAAGTGTTAAACGGTCAGTATGCCACGGTTGTTATGTCGGCCATCGGCCATCCGCCGACAATCAATGCTTCGTTAGAAGCAGCCGGTGCGTCTTACCGGTATCGTCCGATTTATACGCAAATCCCCTCTGCTAAGGGATATGAGTATTGCAAAGCGCCCGATTCGTGGGGCGGTGCGGTTGGTATTTTAAAATCGGTTGCGGCCGAGGATGTACCGCAGATTTTAAACTGGATGAATACACAGTTTACAGATGAATACGAAGAGGTATTCTATTGGGGTCCGAAGGATAAAGGCTTATATGAAGATTTGCCGGACGGCACGCGGAAGTTTAAGGATGAAGCGTTTAACCGCACGTTTATTGACGGCGAAAAGAACGTGATTCCCACGGGTGAGGACTACGGCCTGCAATCGCCGGGGTATTTGACCACGCGGTTTATGACCTCCTCAAAGTGGCATCCCAGAGCCTACAACAAGGTTAATAAATTTGTTTTTGTTGAAACAAGTGCCGGAAAAGTATCGCCGGACGGCCCGTATGCCGCAAAACCGATTGCTGCACCACCGGCGGATGCCTGGTCAGCCGAATATGCAAGTCTTGATTTTGTGCAGACCTACTGGAGCACACGTTCGCAGTGGGAGGATCCGTTTAAGCTGACGCTTTCGGCTAAGTCGGATGAAGAATTTAATGCCAAATGGGATGCGGCCGTTGCCAACTTAAAGAGCATAGTGGATGTGGATACCATGCTCAGCCAAATGACCGAAATTGCAAGAAATGTAAAAACAAAATAAACCAACTGATTTTTTAGAATGAAAGGAAGTTCATAATCATGTCCAGAATTGTTAAATTGGGTATTATCGGCGCCGGTGGGTTTTCGTCCTATCATTTAAACGGGATTCACTTGGCAGACAACTGTGAAGCGGTTGCTATTTGTGATGTTGATATAGAAAAAGCCAAAAAACAGGCCGAAAAATACGAAGTTCCGCGTTATTACGGCAGCTATCAGGAGCTTTTGGCTGACCCGGAGGTAGAGGCCGTTACGGTTGTAACCAACGACCAAATGCATAAAGAAGCTACTGTGGCCGCGCTGCGTGCCGGTAAACACGTTTTATGCGAAAAGCCGATGGCGCTGAATTTGGATGACTGCAAGGAAATGATTGCAGCGCAAAAGGAAACGGGCAATATTTTAATGGTCGGCCAAATCGGACGGTATACCCCTTGCTTTAACAAGGCGGTTGAAATGGTCAGAAGCGGCGAAATCGGTGAACTGTTTTTTGTAGAATCGGAATATGCGCATGACTATGCACATATTGGCGGTGCAGGCGGCTGGCGTGTTACGCCGGAGCGGCATGCCATTATCGGCGGCGGCTGCCATGCGGTTGATCTTTTGCGCCGCATTGCAGGCAATCCCGTTGAAGTGTTTGCCTATGCCAATCATAAGGTGCTGAAGGACTGGCCGGTTGACGACTGTACCATTGCCGCCATCAAATTCCCCAACGGCGTCATCGGTAAGGTCATGACCTCTATCGGCTGCAAGCGTAAATATACCATGCGTACGGTTATTTACGGCAGCAAGGGTACCTTGATTGTAGATTCCAAGCTTCCGTACATCACGCTGTACCGCGACCGTTTTTCGGAAGAAGAGCATTTAAAGGATCGCTGGCAGCAGGAAATCGGCATGGATATACCGATTCCGATTGATGACCACAATTTTATGGGTGAGGTAACGGATTTTTGCAAAGCTGTTATCGACGGTAAGCTGGTAGATTGCACCGGGGAAGAAGGTGCGGTGACCGTAGCGGCCTGCATGGCGATTGTTGAATCGGCAGCAAAGGAAGAAAAAGTTACGGTACGCTATGACTTTTAGTATGAGTCAACAAACATACACAAAAGGAGTGTGTGGCCTACGATGAAAAAAATAGTATCAATATTTATGGCAGCTGCTTTGCTTTTCGCGGCAGCTGCCGTCCCTGCCTCGGCAGAGGAGATTACGGTGCGTAAAAAAGTGGTGAATGTGGCTAAAAACAAGCCCATAACCTCTGATACCAACCGCAGTCCGGACAGTCATTTGCCGCATGAAGCGGTGGATGATGAAGTTGAAAGCAAGGCAAATAATTTTTGGTTTGGATATACGGCAGGACAAAGAGCAAGCTTTGTGCTTGACCTGCAAAGACGCTATCCGATTGAAGCAATCCGTATTTTTGACCGCGCCGATGCGCCGACGCCGAACCGCGGCAAATTTGAAATTTGGGGTGCGGATCAAGCAGATATGTCGGATAAAAGACTGTTGTTTGAGTTAAATGATAACGATGCTTTTCCGGCAAAGGGAGATTATCTTATAACACTATCTGAAAAACCGATATGTCGATATGTTCAATATTTGGCCAAAGAAAGTGCCGTTGTTTATATCCGCGAATTTCAGGTGTTTGCAAGCTTTACGGCAACGGAAATATCACGCGGCGTTAAAACCTGGACAGCCGGCAACCATGGCGGCTGTGAGGGTTCCAAAGCAGTGGATGGCGACTACGGATCAGCCTATGCCACAGGGGCTCTCTCCACACCGGCCGGCGATGACATTTATTCAAGCTTTACCATGGATTTGGGTGAAGCAAAATCCATTGATATGATTGAGCTTTACGGCCGAAAAGCCGGAACTAACCGTGATATGGACGGTAACTTTAAGGTATATGGCAGTAACGATGGCACGGTGACAGATTTTGAAGCAGTGCCTGAGGGCAGCGCCACACCGGCCGGACAAATGCCGACGGCCGAGTTTGAAGCGCTGGGGTACACTGCAATTGCTGATTTTTCTCATGCAACCTACGAATATGTTTGCAGTGACGGAAGCAAATATGAACCGTATCCGTACTATAACTTTCAAACAGATCCGCGTCCGTATCCGTGGCAAATGATGGTGAACCGTGACGAAGCATATCGCTACTTAACGCACAGAAAAACAGCGGCAAAGGCTATCGCGCAGTTTTCTGAATTTAAGGTCTATCAAATTAACCCCGAGCTGCAAAATATATGCATGGATAACGGGCAGCTGGTTTTGGAATTTTCGGATGAAATGGATGCCGAATCGGTACGTGAGGCTTTAACCATAACAGAATCGGGAACAGGTGAAGCCGTTATGCCGGACGGCGTTATGACGGATGCAGCCAAGCCGTGGCAAATTTCAGTAACGCTTCCGGAAATGTTCGGAAAAACCCTGCAGGTTCGGCTGAATCGCGATGCTGCAGATTTGCGCGGCGTGTCGCTTGATACCGTGTATCAAAAAAACTTGACGCTGCCGAAGGCATTACAGGTTTTAAATGCAACGTTGACCGATGCAAACAAAACGGCACTGACAGCACTCAGCGGCGTCAGTGAAATATATGCTGCACCGCAATTTACAAACAATGCTTCAGCGCCGCAAAAGGTTTTGGCCTTGCTGTGCGTGTATAATGAGGCACATACCTTAATCAAATTAAATGTTGCGCAAGCGGACATTGCGGCAGGCGCGTCAGCCGTTCGGGTGCCGCTTTCGGTCACATTGAATGCGCCGCTTGTTGCAGGCGATTATGTAACGCTGCATTTATGGAACGGTCTGACTGCGGCCGAAGCATGGCAGTGCGCTGTAAAAATGACGGCAGAGTAGAGCCGAAAAAATAAAAAAAGGGGACAAAAAACATGAAATGCGGATTTTATGAAACAGAAATTACACCGCCGCTTGGCACAACCATGTTCGGCTATTTTACCAAGCGTGTAAACGAAGGCATTAAACAAAAGCTGTATGCCAAAGCAGCCGTGTTTGAAAAAGACGACACCTGTGCGGCCTTTTTGGTTATTGATTCTACAAGCATGCCGACAGGTTTGCCCGAAGCGGTACGCAAGCGTGTACATGCAAGAACGGGCATTGCCGAAGATGCTATTTTAATCGCGGTTACGCACTCGCATACCAGTATTCCGTGCCGGAAGATTAAGCCGGGCTATCAGGAAATGCACATTTTAAAAGACGAGCCGGAGCTTGACCCGGAGCTGGATGCCAAAACCATGGAAATGATTACACTGCTGGCGGCCGATACGGTCATTATGGCGTATAAAAAGATGGAAGAGGCCACCCTCCGTTTCGGTATCGGTGATGTGGAAGGCATGTCTTTTGTCCGCGAATATTATATTGAGGACGGAACAATACGCACCAATCCCGGCTACTGCAAGGATAAAATCGTAAAGCCCTATTCAAAGCCCGAAACGGTTTTGCCTGTTTTATATGCCGAATCGGCAGACGGCCGCCCGATGGGTATTATTACAAGCTTTGCGCTGCATCATGACACGGTATCCGGCAGTGAAATCAGCTCCGATTATTCCGGCGTAACGGCGCGCATGATGAAAGAAAAATACGGTCTTGACTTTGTTACTGTATTTTATCAGGGATTTTGCGGTAATATTAATCATATAAATTATATCGGAGAGCCGTTTAAGCACACGGCGGAAGAAATCGGCACCAGAATTGCAGAAGAGATGTTTACCGTGATTCCCAAGGCAGAGCCGCTTAAAAATGATGATTTGGCTGTTGTGACCGAGACGATTATGATCAAAAAACGAAAGCTGCCCGAAGGCTTTATGGAAAGTGTTAAAGAACTGCAAAAAAATCCGCCGACCTCCGGCCCGATGACCATTGCCGACCCCTACAGCGATCGAATGAAGTACGCGGCTTCTGCAGATTTGATTGCGGTGTACGACACCGACAAGAGAACGGAATATGAAATTCCCGTACAGGTCATTAAAATTGGCGACTGCCTGGTTTATGCCTTTATCGGAGAGGTATTTTCACAGTTTGCCGATCGGATTCGTGCAGCGTCACCCACCGAAAAAAACATTATGATTGAATTGGCGCATGTTGATGAGCCTTCGGCCTACATTCCGATTCCGGAGTTGTATTTGCCGTATGTGTATGAGGCATCTATTTACAGTGATCCGTTTGTTCCCGAAGCAGGGACACAAATGGTGGAAAAGGCCTTGGAGATGGCAAAGAAAATCTATTAAAATCAATTCATTTTTTCGGGGCGGTTGCATGGCTGCCCCGATTTCCTCTTTTACTTCAGAATCAAGTGTGTTATAATAGTAAAAGAAAAGAACAGTTCATGAAAGGTGAAGCATATGCTGAAATTGCTGATTGTGGAAGATAATTATATGGATCGCGAAGGCTTGATAGAGCTGATAGACTGGGGCAGCTTCGGCTTTAGCGAGGTCTTTTTTGCCAAAGATGGGCTGGAGGGACTTGAAAAAGCGCGCGAAATTAAACCGGCGCTTGTCCTTTCGGATATATCCATGCCACGGCTTGACGGTCTCAGCATGGCCGGGAAAATCCAATGCGAGTTGCCGGATGTCCGCTTTATTTTTATGAGCTGTTTTGAAGAAAAGGAATATATGATCAAAGCCATCGGCGTGAATGCATACGGCTATATTTTAAAACCCATACAAATTGAACAGCTGTCGGCCGCGGTTGAAAAAGTAATGAATATCGTTAAAAGCGAAACCGAGCAGCAAAGATACATTACGTCGATTGAAACGGAGCTGCATGAATACTTGCCCTATGTGCAGGAAACTGTTTTGCGTGATTTATGCTACGGCAGCATAGAAGCGGCAAGCTGTGCAAGAGAAATGCAAAAAATAGGCCTGCGCATCGGAACATTTTACACACTGATTGCGGCTTCGGTCGATATGGAGAGCGGAGCAGACGGCCAAAACGGATATTTATATGTGTATAAAATGCAGGAAACGGCACAGGAACTGGCCGCCGAATCCTGTGCACGCATTGTGGTGAAAACCTCAATTTTGGAGCATAAAACCCTTCTTTTACATGTGTCGATGTGTGAAGCACAGTCGGCGGAGGAAGCCCTGGAAGAATGCGTTATGTTTGTGGAGGACTATCATGCACAGGTGTGCAAAAAGCTGGGGTGTCGGCTTTTTGTCAGCATTGGTGATATTGAAACGGAGGCAGCGCGCATACCGGAGATTTTTAAAGAGGTCAAAAACGCGCTGGATTTTGAAATATCGACCCAAACAACAGGTCTTGTTATGGCAACAGAGCTTGTGAATGTAAGCTTTATGGAAAAGCTGAATCTTGACAAGCTGAAGGAGGATTTAGCAAGACTTTTGGATGAAGGCACAAATGCCGAAATTGTTGCATTTACAGAGCAGTATTTACAGTCCGACTGTGCGGAAACGCCGGATGTTTACAAGCAAATGCTTTTGTCGCTTGTCAGCGTGCTGCAAATGATTTTGTACGAGCGTGGTGAAAGCTTTGAGCGTATTTTTGACAATGCCTTTCCCATTTGGGAAAAGATTATGAATCCGGAGCAAATTTTAGATATGCGGCAATGGATTATTAATATGATTAAAATGATTGCCCAGCATCTTGACAAGCAGAAAAAAGAGTATTACAATGAACTTGTTGAAAATATAAAAGCGCTGATTCAAAAGGACTATGCCAAATTTGAAAATGTTTCTGAAATTACAGAAAGCTTTTACATCAGTAAAAATCATTTAAACTTAATTTTTAAGCGTCAGACGGGAGAAAATATTTTTGACTATCTGATGAAAACAAGAATTTACTACGCAAAGCAAATGCTTGCCGATACGGATATGCGTGTGTATGAAATATCCGAAAAAATAGGGTATAAAAGCACGGCTTATTTTACATCGGTCTTTAAGCAGTTTACGGGGCAAACGCCAAAGGAATACAGGGTGCATAAACGGTTGGGTTAACGGAACAAAATGAAGGGGGAGCGCAGCATGAAAAAGAGAAACATGTATAACAGCATTAAAAGAATGTTGTTTTTTTACGCTTCCGTTATTTTAGTGATTGTTTATATCATTGTTTCGGGCTTTGCCATT
>UQYH01000017.1 GCA_900545185.1 uncultured Eubacteriales bacterium
GTTTTGTGAGTGCCTTTTTGTCTTATCTTTTACATTTCGCTATGCTTTCACCGCTGTGCTCTCGGTTTCCGGCTCCGGCAGATGAAGCCACTTATCCGTTAACAACCGCCGCACGGCAAACACACTTTTAATCACGCGTTTAAAATAACGGGGTATGTATCACGCAGAAAGGGTTTTATGTTTTTCCGTTTAATATAGGCAAAGTCCCGAAACGAAAAGGTATAGGCCTTATCGGGGAAGCGGCACACCATGACAATGTAAAACACAACCTCAAAGCTATAGGCCAAAAGCGAAGCCAGCGCCGCATCGGCAATCCCCATGGACGGCACAATGCCGTAACCGAAAATAAACAAAAAGTTAAGTCCCGTTTTTATCAAAACGGTTCAGACCGCTGACGGAACGGCATAAGCCGTTCCGTTTTCTCATTTCCGTCATTTGTTTTTACACGCCGCTGTATGCGGAGAAGCCGCCGTCAACGGGGATAACGGTGCCGTTTACGAACGAAGAAGCCGCAGGGCACAAAAGCCACAAAAGCGTGCCAACCAGCTCCTCCACCTCGCCGAAGCGATCCATCGGCGTTTGCGAAAGGATTTTTTCCGTCCGCGCGGTGGGCTTGCCGTTTTCGTCAAACAGCAGCGCACGGTTTTGATCTGTTACAAAAAAGCCGGGGGCAATGGCGTTAACGCGGATGCCGACCTTGGAAAAATGTACGGCCAGCCATTGCGTAAAGTTGGAAACGGCCGCCTTTGCACCGCTGTAGGCCGGGATTTTGGTCAGCGGCGTAAACGCGTTCATAGACGAAATGTTGATGATGGCCGCGTCCTTTTTGCCGATTAAATCGGGCGCAAATACCTGCGTGGGCAAAAGCGTACCCAAAAAGTTTAAATTAAACACAAAGGAGATGCCCTCAGGGTCTAAATCGAAAAACGAGATGAGGTCGGCTTTGGCTTCATCGCCGGGTGTGTAGTATTCCATGGTGGTTGTGCCCTTGGGATGGTTGCCGCCTGCGCCGTTAATTAAAATATCACAGGTGCCGTAGGCCTCGTTAACCGTCTTTTTGGCGGCCTTTAAGCTTTCAATATCCAAAACATTGGCCGCAACGCCCATGGCCGTGCCGCCCTGTGCGGTAATTTCGGCCGCTACCTTATCGGCATTTTCTTTTCTTAAATCCAAAATGGCGGTTTTGGCGCCGCAGGCTGCCACCGCGCGCGCGAAGGTGCCGCAAATGACACCGCCGCCGCCCGTGATGACAATGACTTTATTTTTTAAATCAATTTGAAACGGTAAATTCATAACAATTTGCCACCTTTCATATTTTTATGCGTCCAGTCCGAAATAGGTGCGCGCATTATCGGCACAAATGCCGCAGATAATGGTCTTTAAAATGTCGGGGTCGTCCGTAAACTCGCCTTTTTCTACCCAGTTACCGATTAAGTTGCACAAAATGCGGCGGAAATATTCGTGACGCGGATAGGATAAAAAGCTGCGCGAATCGGTCAGCATGCCCACAAAGGCAGCCAAAGCGCCTAAGTTACCCAGCGCACGCATTTGCTCCTCCATGCCATCGATATGGTCGTTAAACCACCAGGCCGAGCCAAGCTGCAGCTTGCCGCGGATGCCGCCCTGCTGGAAGTTGCCCAGCATGGTACCCAGCACAAAATTATCCTTGGGGTTTAAGCTGTATAAAATGGTGCGCGGCAATGCGTCTGCCGTGTCCATCGTGTCCAAAAGACGGGAAAGCTTTGCCGCAATCTGCGCATCGTCAATCGAATCGAAGCCCGTATCGGGGCCGAGGGATTTAAACCGACGGCTGTTATTATCGCGCAGCGCCGCAATGTGCAGCTGCATTGCCCAGCCGCGGCGCGCATATTCGGCACCCAAAAACAGCAGCAAATCGGTTTTGTAGCTTTCCATTTCGTCTGCCGTCAGCTTTTGGCCGCTCATGGCCTTCACAAAGACCTGTTCGGGATCATCACAGCGGCAGAACGGTACATCGCCCAGCGCATGATCGGAGGCGCGGCAGCCGACCGCGTCAAACGCATCCATGCGGCTGATCAGCGCACGTTTTAAATCACCGTAAATCATAATGCGGTCGCCGTAGGCTGTCGCAAGCTTTTGAATGTAGTCGCAAAAGCCCTCTTTTTCAATGTTCACGGCCTTGTCGGGTCTAAAGGTGGGGGCTACGCGCACGGGGAACCCGGAGTTTTTCAGCTGCTCGTGATACTTCATGTCGTCAGCCGGGTCATCCGTTGTGCCGATAAATTCCACGTTAGAGGACAAAATCAGCTTTTGAGCCGAAAAATCAGGCTCGGCAATGCGGCGATTGGCCTTTTCGTAAATGTCGGCCGCGGTTTTTTCTGTCAGCGGCTCGTAAATGCCGAAATACCGCTGCAATTCCAGGTGCGACCAATGATACAGCGGATTGCCGACAGCATATTGCAGGCATTTGGCATAGGCCAAAAACTTGTCGTAATCGCTTGCCGACCCGGTGATGTATTCTTCATCCACACCCATAGAGCGCATAAAGCGCCATTTGTAATGGTCGCCGCCCAGCCACAGCTCCGTAATGCCCGAAAAATGCTTATCTTCGCAGATTTCGCGGATGCTCAGATGGCAGTGATAGTCCAAAATCGGCTGATCCTTGGCATAGTCAAAAAACAGCTTACGTGCGGTTTCGGTTTCCAGCAAAAAATTTTCGTCCATAAATTTGCGTTTTGTCATATCTTTTTCATGTCCTTTCTGGAAAGACCTGCTTTTGCAAAGCCCTCCCATAAACCATTGATGTATACTGCGCCCAGCGCACGGTCATACAGTCCGTAACCGGGACGGCCTGTTTCGCCCCAAATCATGCGGCCGTGGTCGGGACGGATGTAGCCGTCGAAGCCGCTTTGATAGTAAGCCTTTACAATTTCGCCCACATCGAGAGAGCCGTAATCGGAGCGGTGCGCCGTTTCTTCAAAGCAATGGTCACCTGTGATTTTTATATTGCGGATATGTGCAAAATGGATTCTGTCCGCAAAGGATTTGACAAAATCCACAATATCATTATCCGGCGAGACGCCCAGCGAACCGCTGCACAGCGTTAAGCCGTTGTAAGGGCTGTCATAAAGCTTTAAAAAGCGCTCTAAATTCTGCTTGTTTGTAATAATACGCGGCAAGCCGAAAATGCCCCATGGCGGATCATCCGGGTGGATGGCCATTTTGACCTGTACCTCCTCGGCCACTTTAATCACGCGGTCTAAGAAATATTTCAGATTGTTCCAAAGGTCTTCCTCCGAAATGGTCTGATATTTTTCCAAAAGCGCCTTCATGCCGGCCTTTGTATAGCTGGCATCCCAGCCGGGCAGAGAGAGGTCGCCCGTTAACGGGTTCATGTTTTTAACGGTTTCGTCAATATAAATCAGGGCGTTAGAGCCGTCCGGCAGCTCGTGCGCCAGTTCGGAACGCGTCCAGTCGAAAACGGGCATAAAGTTGTAGCAAACGCAGTCTATACCGGCCTTTGCAAGGTTGCGAAGCGTTTCGCAGTAATTTTCAATGTAGCGGTCGCGGTCGCCGTCACCTGTTTTAATATCCTCATGCACGGGCACGCTTTCGATAACAGAAAGCGAAAGGCCTTTTGCCTCAATCCGTTGCTTTAAATCCAAAATTTTGTCCAGCGGCCAAACCTCACCCACGGGGATGTCGTAAATGGCCGATACAATGCCGGTAACACCCGGAATCTGGCGGATTTTATCCAGCGTAACCGGGTCGGATTCGCCGTACCAGCGGAAAGTCATTTCCATGTTGTTTCCTCCTTTGGTTGTTTGTGATATGGTAAAATTAAAATTTGCATAAACAAGTTTGTTTGCGGAAAATTGATTCTGTTTTTTGGTAAAACCGTAGGGAACGGCCTATGTGCCGTTCCGCATTAATTTTGCGTATCTTTGTTGTTTACATCAAGACGCGTAGGGGAGCGGCTCTGCTCCTCCCGAAAGAATGCGGAATGTTTGTACAACGGGCGGAGTAGAACCCCGCCCCTACGGTTATTCAATATAATTTTGTCAATGCTTCATACATATATTGTATTGAAAACCGTAGAAAGCCGCCTGCGTGTCGTTCCGCTTTTAGGTTTCCGCAATTTTCTAATCTTAGTATAAACAATTTTGGCCGAAATATCAAGCCATTGGCGCCAATTCCATAAAAATTTATACATTTTAGAGTGAAATATTGACCCATTCGCCGCCGCTTTTTGCGCTTTGATACATAGCCAAAAGCGACTTTGACGATGGGAGCGCGGATTGAAGCGTGATACAGCTGCCGCCGTCGTTTTCTAAATACCTGTAAAAATCCTCAATCACAAATTGGTGACCGCTGCCCCAAACGGCCTTGCCGCCGACTGATATAAAATCGCTTGCGAGCTGCTCACAGCACCGATCCTTTGTAATTTTATAAAGATTTTGGTCGGCATAGCGAAAACGCACGTTTTCATATGCCACCTCCAGCATAAACGGGCTGGAGGTCGGCGCGGTGTTGGCGCCGAAAAACACACCGCGCACACCGTCTTCAAACTCAATCAGCGCGTCGGCCGTGTCCTCGGTTTCTATCACGCCCTCCAGCCATTTGGTGGATATATTGGCGCGCAGCCGTTTCGGCGTACCGCCGAACACATGCATTAAATCAATAATATGTATGGCCTGATTGCAAAGCAGGCTGCCGCCCTCGGTTGCCCAATGGCCGCGCCATGCATCCTGCGCATAATAGGCCTCGTCCCGATCCCAAATGATAATGCCCGAAACGCCCAGCAGGCGGCCTGCGTTATCCTCTGCTTCAATCGCTTTATGCAGCGCCTCTATACTTGCCGCCCTGCGGTTTTGCAGCATAATGCAAAGCTTGGTCTTTGCGGATGCTTCGGCCTCGATGAGTCGGGTTAAATCGTCCTTTGTCACGGCAACGGGCTTTTCCATGACAACGTGTTTACCGGCCGCCAGCGCGCGGCAAGCCATATCCACATGCAAATAATGCGGTGTGCAAATGTGAATCACGCCGGTCTCCGGGTCGCAGAGCGCGTCCTCAAAACTGTAAAGCGCACGGCAGTGATATTGCTTTGCGCCCTTGTCGGCACGCGCGCGGTTTATGTCGCAAACCGCTTCTACCGTACCGTGCGATGCTTTTTTGACGGCGTGGGCATGCATCGGCCCGATGGCGCCGTACCCCACTATGCAGGCTTTTTGCATGTTAACAAAACCCCTTTTTGGTTAAATTTCGATAGCTGATGGCCAGGCTTTCAAACGGATCGCCGGGGCAAACATCCTGCTCCACGGCCGCCGCACCTGCGCCGCATTCGTCACAGGCGGCGATGATGGCATCAAAATCCAGATTGCCGCAAAGTACCTCACAGTAATCCTGCTCTGTCCAAGCCTTCATTTTTAAATCCTTAAAGTGTACCACCTTGGCGCGGCTGCCCAGTTTTTTAAGGTAGTCCGGCGGATTCACACCGGCATAGGCCATCCAATACACATCGGGGATAAACCCAAAGGATGACGGGTCGGTTTCCTCCAGCAGATAGTCCATAACCCATTTGCCGTCCAGTTTGGAAAATTCAAACGCGTGGTTATGATAGGCAAAGGTCAGGCCGTTTGCCGCCAAGGCTGCGGATACGTCATTAAAAATCTTTAAAAGCGCGCGCAGGCCGTCCGCATCCTGCAAATATTCCGTTGGTGCGCAGCCCAGCCCGGCAACGGAGCAGCCCAAATCCTTATGATATTGAATCACGCCCTCCAAATCGTCTGTATATTCCTGAAAACCGCGGTGCGTACAGTAAATTTCCATGCCGTTTTGGTCGGCAATGGCGCGGATGGTTTTGGCCGGAATCGGACCCACGCCCGAAACCTGGATGGCCTGATAGCCGATGTTTTTCAGCTTGGCCAGCGTCATGTTAAAATCCGCCTCGTTTTGACAAAAATCGCGCACCGTGTAAAGCTGCGCGGCAATTTTTCGGTTCATCATATAAAAATCCTCCCTTTTGGCTGTTGCGCCGAAAACACGCGAAGCTGACGCACGTTTGCCACGGTTTTCGGCAAGCGCACGTCAGCTGTTATCCTTTGGCTGACTCCGTCCCAATCGTGTGTTTACGACCAGGAATCATCTAAGTTAACCACTTTTTGTACTTCTTTTTTCTGCACGGTGGAATGTTTGATTTTATCCTGCAGCAGGTCATAAAATTCGTCATGCGGGAAGTTGTTTACATCCACGGTTTTGCCTGTCCATGCGCTGTAATGGATGGCGTTTGAAATCGTCAGACCCAAAATGCCCTCCTCGCCCGGCGCCAAAAGCGCAGAGCCGGTAAGAGCCGCACGGGTAAAGTTTTTAAAGATGCCGACATGTGCTTCATCACGCGTGGTATCCACGGGGATGTCACAAGTCCAGCGCGGCGGCATGGCAAAGGGATTATCGTGCGGTGTGGCGTTCCACTCGCGCTCCGGAATCTCGTTGCGCAGGAAGGTGATTTTTTTGTTGTTCTCCACAATCAGTTGTCCTCTGTCGCACGCAATTTCCAAACGATTGGTACCGGGGGTTTCACCCGTAGAGGTGATGTATACGCCGGTTAAGCCGCTGTTATATTTTAAGTAGGCCACAACCTCATCTTCAACCTCAATATTATAATACTTGCCGAACTCGCAGAAGGAATGGATTTTATCCGGCATGCCGAACAGCCACTGCCACAAATCCAGCTGATGCGGATTTTGGTTAATCAGTGTGCCGCCGCCCTCGGTTTTCCAGGTTGAACGCCAGGTTGCGCTGTCGTGATACGCCTGCGGACGATACCAGGTGGTAATAATCCACGTCACACGCTTTAATTCGCCCAGCTGACCGGAGGTAATCAGTTCGCGTACCTTTTGGAAAACAGGGTTAACGCGCATGTTATACATAATGCCGAAGCGTTTATTGCTCTTTTGGGCAGCCTCGTTCATCTCCAGCACCTGCTTGGTGTATACCCCGGCAGGCTTTTCAATCAGCACGTGCTTATCATGCGCCAGCGCACTGATGGCAAGCGGCGGATGCTCGTAATGCGGCACGGCAACCACAATGGCATCAATGTCTTTATCATTTATAATTTCTTCATCGGTTCCGTACAGCTTAATATCGGGATACAGCGCCTTGGCACGCGCCAGCTGATCTGCATTGGTATCGCAAATGGCTGCCAGCTCGGCATGCGGCACCTTGCCTTTAAACAGGTTGGCGGCATGTGTGCTGCCCATGTTGCCAAAGCCGATAATACCGTAACGTAAAACGTCCTTCTTTTCCACAACAATCGCTCCTTTATGCATTCATTTTATGTGGTTTTTATTCAAATTCCGCACCAATTTCGCCCAAAAGCTTTACAAGCGCCCGATAGGCCACGCCGAACACATCGGGGCCGCCGTCCGGCAGATAGTCAAGCCGTCCGTCCGCTTCCAGCTTATCGAGACCCGTAAAGCGGCCAAGGTGCGGCTCTAAGCTTAAAAAGTACGGGGTTTCGCGCGGTACGGCCTGCGAAAGCACCTCGGCCACGCCACCGTCACCTTCACCCACAGGTGTTACCTCGCCGTTTAAAATCGCGTCCTTCATATGGAAATATGTAATTTTGTCGCGCAGCAGGCGGAACGAATCCGGGTACGAAATATGACCGCAAAACGCAAAGTTGGCCGGGTCATATACGCAGCCGAGCGCCGGAGAATTGACGGTTTCCAAAATGTCCAGGCAGCGGTCTGCCGTTTCGCCGTAAATTTTCCGCTCGTTTTCATGCAGCAGCATCACGCCTTCGCGCTCGGCAAGCTCCGCCATCTGCCGCATGCGGTTCATTACCTCGTCGCGCCATGCTTTGGGGTCATCCCCATCGGGAATATAAAAGCTGAACACGCGGATGTAGTTCGTTTCCAGCATTTTTGCAATTTGAATCACGTGCGCCAGCTTTTCAAGGTGCGGCGCCATGGGGTCTGTAATTTTAATTTTGCCGATGGGCGAACCGATAGAAGACGCACGGATGCCGGCAGCATCCATTTTTTTCTTAAGTGCGGCAACCTCGTCAAGGGTCAAATCGGCAATATCCCGTCCTTCTATGCCGCGCGGCTCGAAATACGAAATGCCAAGCTTGTTTAAATGCGCAAACTGCACATCCACATTGCTGCTGATTTCATCGGCAAAGCCGGTGATAATAAATTTTTGACTCATAAAAATTACCCTCCGCTTTCATATTATATTATTTCACGGGTGGGATCCCTTTGTGCCTATTGTACCACAAAAGATTTTCAAATTTCTATAAAAATGTTGACCTAAATATTGCAAATGTTGCTATATTATGTTAAAATGAAATTAAACCCGTAGGGGCGGGGTTCTACTCCGCCCGTTGTACATATATTCCGCGTTCTTTCGGGAGGAGCAGAGCCACTCCCCTACGCGTCTTGGTGTAAAAAATAAAGATACGCAAAATTAATGCGGAACGGCACGCAGGCCGCTTTCTACGGAATTACCGAAAAAAATCACCCCCACCCGTTGCATATCACGAAAGGAGCCGCACATATGGAAAACATCACCTGCATAAAATCAACGTCCGACAAAAGCTTTCGATACATACACAAGCAGGAGGAAGCGCCCGACCTTTCAAATTACATGGTGCACACGCACGATTTTTATGAACTGCTGATTTTTTTGGAAGGTGATGCCAGCTTCGTCGCCGAGGGCGCCACGCACCCCCTTGCGCCGCTGGATGCCATTGTGACGCGTCCCGGTGAAATGCACCAGATTTATCATCACACCCGTTCACGCTATGAGCGGATTTTGCTGAATTTTACCGATTCGTTTTTTGCCAACAACGATTGCAGCGAATATCGCCGCATTTTTACCGACCGCGAAATGGGTCGCGAGAACATTATCCGCAGCGGCAGCATGCGCGGTTCTGCCGTGCTCGACGCCGTGCAGCGCATTGAGCGTTACATCCGCGAGGGAGAACAGGTGCGCAAAAGCAGAGGGGAGCACCGGCATCGAAATGATGTGGTCATCCGCTGTGCCGTGATTGAGCTTTTGCACGCCCTAAACCAGCTAAAGCCGGACAGCGCCGCCGGTACGCCCCAAAGCGCGGCTGTGCGCCGTGCGGCCGATTACATTAACCGCAATCTGGCCGGTGATTTATCGCTGGAGGAGCTTTCCGAACGATTTTTTGTGTCGAAATATCATTTGTGCCGCATGTTTAAAACCTGCATGGGCATGACCATTGGGCAATACATTACGCGGAAACGGATTTTGCTGGCCAAGTCGCTGTATCAGGACGGCTGCTCTTTAAGCGAGGCGGCTTTACAGTCCGGCTTTGCCGATTATTCCTCCTTTTACAAGGCCTGCGTGAAGGAGTTTGGCACGCCGCCCAAAAAGAGCTTGGCGCGGTAGCCCTCCCTTGTGCCTAGTGAACCCCTAATACCTACCCGAAAGGCCTGACCGCAGACGTGCGGCAAGCGGCGCGCTTGTATCGTGAGCGGAGCCGCTAAAAATTGAAACGTTTCAAAAATCCTGCACGCCAAAACGCCGAATTTACCGAAAATCGGTTGCAATTTGTCGGCCGCTGTGATACACTAAATTTATAAATTGTCTTTCATTATGCAGGTGTGGCGCGGCGGCTTTGTTACGCCCTGCTTCTGCAAATTCATTTACGAAAGGTGTGACAAACATGCAGTACAAATTTTTTCTATCCCCTGCAATGTTTACCGAAAAAGAAAAACTGATTTTGGACATCGGCACAATGCGCGCCTATGCCTTTACTTATTCCACCGGTGTGGCGGCGCTGCGCGTGGAGAACGAAAAAGGGTACTTTATTATTCTGCCATTTCAGGGGCAGCAAATTTGGCGCGTTAAGTTTTTGGGTCGATCGCTGACCATGCGGACGAGCTTTGACGAGCCCGTTCCCACGCTGAATTATTTGGAAACCTACGGCGGCTTTATGCTCCACTGCGGCGTTTGCGGCATGGGCGTGCCCGGCCCCAAGGATGTGCATCCCCAACACGGTGAGCTGCCCAACGCACAATATCGCACGGCTTGGCTGCTGGCCGGAGAGGACGAGCGCGGCGCATACATCGGTGTATCCGGTGAAATTGCAGGCAAGGTCAGCTTTGTGCGGAACTATTTGTTTACGCCGGAGTGTCGCCTGTATGCCGGCGAAACGATTTTGCGCACCAACGTTCGGCTGCAAAATCTGCGCTCCGAGCCGTTTACCTATATGTATTTGTGCCATATTAACTTCCGTCCGATTGACGGTGCAGAGCTGATGTATTCGACAAAATATGATAAAGAGCACATCACCGTACATAAAATTATTTCGCCCAATGCGCCCAAGGAAAAGGCAGAGCCGCTGGCGGCCTATATGGATGCCGTGCAGGAAAATCCCGCGCTGCACCACAAGGTTGGCGCACCCGGTCAGTATTACGACCCCGAAATTTGCTTTACGGTGCATTATATGGCAGATAAAGACGGTATGGCGCACACCATGGAGCGTCTGCCGGACGGCACGGCCTTTTATGTCAGCCATCCCGTGGATGCGCTGCCGTACGCCATCCGCTGGATCTCGCGCACGGGCGATGAGGATTCGATGGGTATGGTGCTGCCTGCAACGGCCGAGCATTTTGGCTATACCTATGCAAAAGAGCATGGCCAGCTGAAGGTGCTGCCGCCGAAATCCGAAATTTCCTTCGGGCTGAAAATCGGCCTTTTGGATGCCGGAGAGGCAGAGGCCGTGGCAGAAAAAATAAAGAAAATTACAAAATAAAGCAGAACGGCACGCAGGCCGTTCTGAAAAAAACACAGGGCGGAGCAGTGCTCCGCCCTGTTATATAGCAATTAGTCTACCAGCTCAATGATAGCCATTTCTGCGGCATCACCGCGTCTGGGTGCTGCCTTAATGATTCTGGTATAACCGCCGTTACGATCTGCGTATTTCGGCGCGATCTCTTCAAACAGCTTGTATACCACGCTCTTTTTCATGATATAAGATAAAGCGCGTCTTCTGGATGCTAAGGTGTTTTCCTTACCCAGCGTAATCATTTTTTCGGTCATGCATCTCATCTCTTTGGCGCGGCTGACGGTGGTTTCCACACGGCCGTTTTCCAAAAGGGATGTTACCAGATTTCTGAGCATAGCGTTTCTCTGGTCGGTAGGACGACCGAGTTTTCTGGTTCCCGGCATCTTATTACCCTCCTTTTAATCGGTTTGGTTTATTAGGCCCAACAGCCGACGGGCTGTATAGAGGATGAAGGCCTGCGAGATTGATGGTTAAATCTCAATTTTTTCATTAATCTTCTTTTTTTGCAAAGTCCTGACCCAAGCCATGCAGCTTTTCGATAACCTCTTCCAAGGACTTGCGGCCGAGGTTTCTGACCTTGACCATATCCTCTTCCGTCCGCTTGGTCAAATCCTCTACCGTATTGATACCGGCACGCTTTAAGCAATTGTAGGAACGAACGGAAAGATCCAGTTCTTCGATGGTCATTTCCAGAACCTTTTCCTTCTTGCCCTCTTCCTTTTCAATCATGATTTCGGCGTTTTTAGCCTCTTCGGATAAATCAATAAACTGCATTAAATGCTCGTTAATGATTTTTGCCGCCAGGCTGACAGCCTCATCCGGGCGGATAGAGCCATCCGTCCAAACCTCCAGCGTGAGCTTATCATAATCGGTAATTTGGCCGACACGGGTGTTTTCTACAAAATAGTTCACTCTGTGTACGGGCGTGTATATCGAATCAACAGGTATAACACCTATGATATTTTGGTTAAGCTGCTTGTTGCGCTCGGCGGAAACATATCCTCTGCCCTTGCAGAAGGTAATTTCCATATACAGCTTTGCATCCTTGTTCAGTGTGGCAATGTGGAGGTCGGGATTAAAAATTTCAATATCCGAGTCCAGCTTAATATCGCCGGCCTTAATTTCGCCTTCGCCTTCTTTTTCAATGTATACAACCTTCGGCGTATCACAATGAAGCTTAACGGCGATTTGCTTGATATTGAGGATAATCTCGGTTACATCCTCCTTAACACCCGGAATGGTCGAAAACTCGTGCAGCACACCGTCTATTTTAACGCTTGTTGCAGCGGCGCCCGGCAGGGATGACAAAAGCATCCTTCTCAGTGAGTTGCCAAGCGTTGTGCCGTAGCCGCGTTCCAGCGGTTCTGCAATGAATTTACCGTATTTTCCGTCCGGAGCCAGTTCCAAACACTCAACATTCGGTTTTTCAATTTCCAACATTAGACTAAACCCTCCCTCTTTTTTATTGTACGGAATCAGCCGATTGCCTTTGTAAAGGCCTGCGCCGCATTCGGGACAGCTGCCCGTTACGGGCAAGCGGCCTGCTGCCAAGGCGTGCGCCTTTGGGAATGTGACCCCATCGGTACACACAATGACCCATCATGCATGCGGCATTTTTTGCAGTCTCCTGCAAGGCATGCAAGCTTTTATAAAGCATGCAACACCCTATAAGGTGTGCGACCCTTTACAATACACGCGACCCTTCCATCAACAAAAAAGTGTTCATTCGCGTGTTCATGCAATAGCGTACAGAACACTTTCTTAGGTTTGGTTTTACGCAGCCATGTGCGCAAATCTGTTTCGCGAGGGTATTTCGCCAAAGCAGCCCGCGGGCTGCTTTGGTAAACTCGGCGATTTTTGCTGCCTTAGTTCTTTGAATACAACTCGACGATTAAGTGTTCGGCAATCTCCAGGTCGATGTCGTCACGCTGTGCCAAGGCCAATACCTTACCGGAAAGCGTGTTACGATCGAGGTCAAGCCACTTCGGGATGATCCGGGATTCGGTTTTTTCCAAAACTTCTTTAATCTTTTCGCTGCTGCGGCTCTTTTCGCAAATTGCGATAACATCGCCTGCGCTGATTAAATAAGACGGAATGTTAACCTTTTTGCCGTTTACGGTAAAGTGACCGTGTGTAACCAGCTGACGTGCTTCCGGTCTTGACATGGCAAAACCCAAACGGTAAACAACGTTGTCCAAACGGCTTTCCAAAATGGTTAACAGGTTTTCACCCGTAACGCCCTTTTGCTTTTCGGCCATTTCAAAATATTTCTCAAACTGAGACTCCAAAATGCCGTAGTATCTTCTGGCTTTTTGCTTTTCTCTCAGCTGAATACCATATTCAGAGAGCTTTTTTCTGCTCTGGCCATGCATGCCCGGCGCATACTTTCTTCTCTCAATTCCGCATTTGTCAGTATAGCAGCGTTCGCCCTTTAAAAACAGCTTTTGGCCTTCGCGGCGACAAAGTCTGCATACTGCACCTGTGTAACGTGCCATTTCAGTACTACACCTCCTCAATGATTTACGGCTGCCCATGCCTTATGCGGCCATCGGCAAGCCTCTTTTGAATCAAACTCTTCTTCTTTTCGGCGGTCTGCAACCGTTGTGAGGAATGGGGGTAACATCCTTAATCATGCTAACCTCAAGACCTGCTGCCTGCAGCGCACGGATTGCTGCCTCTCTGCCGGAACCGGGGCCTTTTACGTAAACCTCAACGGTTTTCAGGCCATGCTCCTGAGCGGCTTTTGCTGCTGTTTCTGCTGCCATTTGGGCTGCAAACGGCGTGCTCTTTCTGGAGCCGCGGAAGCCCAGTCCGCCGGAGGACGCCCAGCTGATTGCATTGCCGGCTACGTCAGTAATTGTAACAATCGTATTATTGAAGCTGGAACGGATATGCACCGCGCCGCGCTCGATATTTTTCTTCGCTTTTCTGCGAGTTGTTCTTCTAGCTACCTTAGCCATGTTTGCTCCTCCTTTCGCAAAGCTCAAAGTATTATCCGCAAAGGCGGATGATGTATTCAGAACGGCTTATCCTGCCGCAGGCAGGATTATTTCTTTTTGTTTGCAATGGTTCTGGCCGGACCCTTTCTGGTTCTGGCATTGGTCTTTGTTCTTTGACCGCGAACCGGTAAGCCCTTTCTGTGACGGATGCCTCTGTAGCAGCCGATTTCCATGAGCCGCTTAATATCAAGAGCTACATTACGTCTTAAATCACCTTCAACCGTATAGTCACGGTCGATAATTTCTCTCAGCTTGGATACCTCATCCTCGGTTAAGTCCTTAACACGTGTATCGGGATTGATACCTGTTGCCGCCAGGATTTTACGGGAGCTGGACAGGCCGATACCGAAAACATAGGTCAAGCCGATTTCCACTCTTTTTTCTCTGGGTAAGTCAACACCTGAAATTCTTGCCATTTTTGCACCTCCAATACATTTCCATCGTATATATGCCTAACCTCGCGGGTCACGCCTTGTGCGTGCAGCCGCCCCGCGCGGGTTTTAACATGTAGGTACGCCCCCAAAACAGGGGGCTGCTGATACTCAGCCCTGTTTCTGCTTATGCTTGGGATTTTCACAAATCACCATAACCTTACCCTTGCGCTTAATGATTTTACATTTTTCGCAAATCGGTTTAACAGACGGTCTGACCTTCATGTGAATTCCTCCTTTAAAGGCGGCATGTATGCGCCTTAAATATCTATCGGCAGCCGACGGCTTTTATTTTGCGCGCCAGGTAATTCTGCCTTTCGTCAGGTCATAGGGCGAAAGCTCAACGGTGACCTTATCGCCCGGTAAAATTCTGATAAAATTCATTCTGAGCTTTCCCGAAATGTGCGCCAAAATTTGGTGCCCGTTTTCAAGCTCAACCTGAAACATTGCGTTCGGGAGCGATTCCAAGACCGTGCCCTCCAGCTCTAAAACGCCTTCCTTTGCCATAGTAAAACCTCCTTATGCATCATGCGACTCACTAAACTCTGCCAAGACTTTTCGTAAGTCCGGATTGGTAACCTTCACGCCCGATTGCAGTTTTTCGCAAATATAAGCCGAAGCGTGACCGCTTTTTAATAGATGTTTTAACTTTTTTTTCTTTGGCTTGTCAACGCGGCGCTGCCGGCCGTTGGCCAGCAAAACATATTGCTCGTCTAAAACCTCAATCACCACAAAGGGTTTGTCCTTGTCCCTGCCTGCCTTTGCATATACAATATCACCGGCAAAAACCTTCAAACATCATCACCTCAAAAAACTTTAGCAAACCGTTAAAATTTCTGCCTCGCCACTCTTTTTAATTAACACAGAATGTTCGTAATGGGCAGAAAGCTTGCCGTCTGCTGTTACCACTGTCCAATCATCGGCCAGGGTGTTAACATGATACGTACCTTGATTTACCATCGGTTCAATCGCCAGCGTCATGCCGGGGAGCAGTCTGGCTCCGTGGCCGGGCGTACCGTAATTCGGCACCTCCGGATCCTCGTGCAGTTCACTGCCAACGCCATGACCCACCAGGCTTCTCACAACGGAAAAGCCGTTTTGTTCAACGTGGCTTTGAATCGCCGCGCTGATGTCGAACAGGCGATTGCCTGCGTGTGCCATTTTCAGGCCTTCGTAAAAGCTCTCCCGCGTGACACGAATCAGCTTTTCTGCCTCCGGGCTGATTTTGCCGACAGGGAAGGTTTTCGCACTGTCGCCATGATAGCCCTTGTAGCAGGCGCCGATGTCGATGCTGATGATATCGCCCTCTTTCAGCTCAATGTGCGGCGAGGGGATACCGTGCACCACCTGGTCGTTAATAGACGTGCAGATGTGTGCGGGATAGCCGTTATACATCCAAAAGGAACAGGTTGCGTGCTGCTTTTTAATAAACCGTGCGGCAATGTCATCCAGCTCTGCGGTTGACACGCCGGGTTTAATGGCTTCCGCAAGACGCTGAAACGTGGCGGCGGTAATTTCGCCCGCCGCGCGCAGCGCATCAATTTCGTGGGGCGACTTAATTTTAATCATTTCACATCGCCCGCCTCTTCGGAAGCAGCTGCCTCAACCTGACGGAAAATGGCGTCTACACTGCCCTCTCCGTCAATTTCAACCAGCTTCTTTTGTTTTTCGTAATATGCTTTCAGCGGCTCCGTTTGCTCGTGGTAAACTGTCAGTCGCTTTAAAACAACCTCCGGTGCGTCGTCCTCTCGTACGGAAAGGGCTTCGCCGCATGCATCGCAAACACCCTCTTGCTGCGGGGGGTTAAATTCAACATGGAAGGACGCGCCGCATTTGCCGCAGACACGTCGGCCGGACATACGCTTAACAATGGCATCGTCCTGCACTTCAATATCGATCACGCGGTCAACCGCGATACCGGTATTGTCCATAATTTCGGCCTGCACCAGCGTTCTGGGGAAGCCGTCTAAAATATAACCTGCCTTGCAGTCATCTGCCTTCAGGCGTTCCGCAACCAAGGCTGCTACAACGTCATCCGGCAGCAGGGCACCGCGTTTGATGTAATCCTCGGCGATTTTGCCGACCGGTGTTCCGTCCGCCATAGCTTGTCTGATGATATGGCCGGTGGATATGGTCGGGATTCCCAACGACTCGGAAAGCTTTGCCGCCTGTGTGCCTTTGCCGGCTCCCGGCGGTCCTAAAAATACCAGTTTCATGCCAACGATCTCCTTACTCTAAGAATCCCTTATAGTGACGCATCAGCATCTGGGATTCCATCTGCTTAACCGTTTCAAGCGCAACGCCGACAACGATTAAAAGTGACGTACCGCCGATGGATACACCGGCCAGGTTCGGCACAAATGCCAGCAGAATCGGGAAAATTGCGATAACGGCCAGGAATAACGAGCCGAACAGCGTAATTTTTGACAGGATTCTGGAAATGAAGTCTGACGTGGGCTTGCCGGGACGGATACCCGGAATGAAGCCGCCGTTTTTCTTCATATTATTTGAAATTTCAATCGGGTTAAACTGTATTGCCGTGTAGAAGTATGTGAAGAACACAATCAGCAGGAAATACACCACGATATAGAACGGGTGCGTCTGCCGGAACAGGTTCAGCACAATGCCCCAAAAGCCACCCGGTGTCTGGTTTCCGTTTACAAACATGTTAATTGTCTGCGGGAAGGACATGATGGATACGGCAAAGATAATCGGCATAACACCGGCCATTGAAATTTTAATGGGGATGTGTGTGCTTTGTCCGCCGTACATTTTTCTGCCGACAACACGTTTTGCATACTGCACCGGGATTCTGCGTTCAGCATCGTTCATCACAACAACGAATGCAATGGCAAGCACTGCAATGGCGATAATGACAATCAGCGTTACAAGGGACTGAATGTTCATGCCCTCTGCTGTGATAAGCGTTGCACGCAGCGACTGAATCATGGCCGGACCGCGCGAAACGATACCGGTGAAGATTAACAGTGAAATACCGTTGCCGATGCCCTTATCGGTAATTTCTTCACCCAACCACATCAAAAATGCGGTACCTGCCGTAAACGACAGCGTCAGCATGATGTAGTTCATGAAGCTGGGGCCGCCGACCAGGTTGTTACGCAGGCCGAAATACAAGCCCGTTGCTTGTAAAAAGCCCAGAATTACCGTACAATAACGAGTGTAGGAGGCCAGTTTTTTTCTGCCTTCTTCACCCTCTTTTGCCAAACGCTCCAGCGCGGGGATTGCAACCGTTAAAAGCTGGATGATAATCGACGCATTGATATAAGGCGTGATACTCATGGCAAAAATTGAGCCACGCTCTAAGGCACCGCCGGAGAAGTTATTTAAAAGTCCCTGCATGCCTTCTGAAAATCCACCCATCATTTCGCTGACGGCGCTTGCGTTCAGTCCCGGTACCGGGACGTATGAGCCCAAGCGGAACACAACCAGCATGAGGAGTGTGTAGAGCATTTTCTTTCTTAAATCGGGAATCTTCCATGCGTTTCTGAGCGTTTGCAGCACTTAAACCACCTCCGCCTTTCCTCCGGCGTTTGCGATTTTTTCCGCCGCAGAAGCAGAGAAGCGTGCTGCCTTGACGGTCAGATTTTTAGCCGTTAAATCGCCACGACCCAAAACAACGATACCGTCGTTAAGCTTTTTGATGATTCCTTCAGCCTTGAGCACCTCTGCCGTAACTTCGGTACCATCCGAAAATCTGTTTAAATCTGAAACGTTGATCTGCGAATATGTTTTCGCAAAAATATTGGTAAAGCCTCTTTTCGGCAAACGTCTGTAAAGAGGCATCTGTCCACCTTCAAAGCCCGGTCTTACACCGCCGCCGGAGCGGGCGTTTTGACCCTTGTGGCCTCTGCCTGCGGTTTTACCGTTACCGGAACCGTGGCCGCGGCCGACTCTGAACGCTGCCTTCTTTGCGCCTTCTGCCGGCTTTAATTCGTTCAGTTTCACTGTAGTGCACCTCCTTCTACTGTATATCTTCCTCAACCTCGAGCATATAGCCCACCTTGGCAATCATACCGCGAATGGCTGCATTGTCCTGGTGTTCTTTTTCATCCCGGATTTTTTTCAAACCGAGAGCGTGTACCGTAGCAATATGGTCTTTTTTTCTGCCGATGGTGCTTTTAACAAGCTTAACCTTTAGCATTGCCATAATACCGTACCTCCTTAATCTACTAAGTCTTCCTTGGATTTACCCCGCAGCTTTGCCACTTCGCCGGCGTCCTTCAAGGAGGCTAATCCGGAAAGCGTGGCTTTTACCACGTTCCTTGCATTGTTGGAACGAAGGGATTTGGTTCTGATATCGCGAATACCGGCGAGCTCTACAACTGCTCTGGCTGCGCCGCCGGCGATAACACCGGTACCGGGAGCAGCCGGCTTTAACAGGATTCTGCCTGCGCCGAATTCGCCGATGGTTTCGTGGGGGATGGTTGTGCCGGACAGGTTAACCGAAATCATGTTCTTTTTCGCATCCTCAATACCCTTGCGGATTGCTTCGGGAACTTCGGCAGCTTTACCGGTGCCGCAGCCTACATGGCCGTTTTCATCGCCCACAACAACTAATGCCGAAAAACGGAAAGTACGGCCGCCCTTAACAACCTTGGCAACACGGCTGAGCTTTACGAGTTTTTCTTTAATGTCTAAAACGCTTGCATCTATTAACTGAGCCAAACTGGTTTCCTCCTTTTCTTAAAATTCCAGGCCGCCTTCACGGGCGCCCTCGGCTAATTCTTTCACACGTCCGTGATAAATGTAGCCGCCGCGGTCAAAAACGACCGATTTGATACCGGCTGCCAGCGCTCTTTCCGCAACCAGCTTGCCGACTGCCTTAGCAGCGTCTTTGTTACCGCCGTAGTTTTCCTTCAGCTCTTTATCGAGCGTTGAAGCAGAAACCAGTGTAACACCTTTTGTATCATCTATAATCTGTGCATAAATGTGCTTTAAGCTTCTGAACACGTTCAGTCTGGGACGTTCCGTTGTTCCGCTGATCAGCTTACGCACTCTTTTATGTCTTCTGAGTCTTGCAACATTGCTGACAGGCTTCTTAATCACTTTGTTCACTCCTTTTTTAAGCTGCATGGATTTTGCCATGCCTGATTCGTAAAGGAATTATGCCGGGCGGCAGGTTATTATTTCTTACCGCCGGCTTTACCCTCTTTACGTCTGATATGCTCGTAAGAGTATTTAATACCCTTGCCTTTGTACGGCTCAGGCAGTCTTTTTTCTCTTACCTTTGCGGCAAATTCGCCAACAACCTGCTTATCAATACCCTTAACAACAATGGTGTTGGGGTTGGGCACTTCAATGGTAATTCCCTCTGCGGGCGCCATTTCAACAGGATGAGAATAGCCCAGGTTCATCAGCAGGTTTTTGCCCTGCAATTGCGCTCTGTAACCAACGCCGTTAACCTCTAAGGTCTTTTCATAACCTTCGGTTACGCCGACAACCATGTTATGAAGCAGCGAACGGGTTAAGCCGTGCAGCGCCTTATGAGCCTTTATTTCCGAAGGACGTTCGATGATGATTTCACCGTCTGCCTTCTTGATAATCATATCCGGATGTAAATTCTTTGTTAATGTTCCTTTCGGTCCCTTAACGGTAACAACGTTGCCGTCAGCCACTGTGACGTCTACGCCGCCGGGAACCGTAATCGGCATTTTACCAATTCTGGACATTTACTGACACCTCCCTGTCTAGTTTTTTACCAGACAAAGGCCAGGACCTCGCCGCCGACGTTTTCCTGCCTTGCCTTTTTATCGGTCATAATTCCCTTGGATGTAGAAATGATGGCGATACCCAGGCCTTTTAATACCTTGGGCAACTCCTCTGTGTTTTTGTAAATTCTAAGGCCGGGCTTCGATACTCTTTGAATACCGGAGATAACCTTTTCTTTTCCTACATATTTCAGAGCGATTCTGATAACGCCCTGCTTACCGTCTTCAATGACCTGATAATTTTTTATATACCCTTCCTCAAGCAGAATGGCCGCAATAGCCTTCTTCATGTTAGAGGCGGGCACATCAACCGTTTCGTGCCGGGCGGAGTTTGCGTTTCTGATACGAGTCAGCATATCCGCGATAGGATCGGTCACTTGCATGATTGTAGCCTCCTTCCAAATTTTTACCAGCTGGCCTTTTTCACACCGGGGATCTGACCTTTGTAGGCCAGCTCTCTGAAGCAAATACGGCAGATGCCATATTTTCTCAAATAAGCATGCGGCCGACCGCAGATTTTACAGCGGTTATAATGTCTGGTGCTGAACTTAGGCGTTCTCTGCTGTTTGTTAATCATCGATTTTTTAGCCATGATTCTCCTCCTTCACAATCAGAGCTTACCGGCCGGAGAAGGGAGCGCCCATTAATGTGAGCAGTTCTCTTGCTTCCTCGTCGGTCTTGGCTGTGGTAACGACAATAATATCCATACCTCTGATTTTATCAATCTTATCATAATCTATTTCCGGGAAAATAAGCTGTTCTTTAATACCCAGAGAATAATTTCCGCGTCCGTCAAAGGAGTTGGGGTTAATTCCTCTGAAGTCTCTTACACGAGGCAGAGCCACGGAAAAGAGTCTGTCTAAGAACTCATACATCTTTTTACCGCGCAGCGTTACCTTGCAGCCGATATTCATACCCTCTCTGACTTTAAACGCCGCAACAGATTTTTTTGCCTTTGTGATTACGGGTCTCTGACCGGTAATCGCCATCAGGTCGGCTACTGCGCTGTCTAACGCCTTGGCGTTTTCCTTCGCTTCGCCCAAGCCGATATTCACAACGATTTTCTCCAGCTTCGGAATCTGCATAACGCTTTTGTAGCCAAACTTCTGCATCAGCGCCGGTGCAACCTCGCCGGTGTATTTATCCTGCATTCTTGACATCAGCCTTTAAACCTCCTTTACAAAATCGTTTACTAGTCGCCAAATACTTCGTTGCACTTTTTGCAATATCTTACCTTATCGCCGTTGGCCAGCGTTTTGCGGCCGATGCGTGCGGGCTTGTTGCATTTTGTGCAAATGTTCATCAGGTTTGAAGCGTCAACAGCGGCTTCCTGCTTAACAATACCGCCTGCTTCGCCGGTTCTTTGGGGCTTTTGATGCTTTGTTGCAATCGCAATACCCTCTACAATCGCCTTACCCTTATCAGGGAATACGCTTAAAACCTTGCCTTTTTTGCCTTTATCCTTACCGGAAATTACGATGACCTCGTCGCCGGATTTAATATGCATTTTCGCCATAATAGCGTACCTCCTCCTTACAGCACCTCGGGAGCCAGAGAGAGAATCTTCATATATTCCTTTTCACGAAGCTCTCTTGCAACGGGCCCAAAAATACGGGTTCCTCTAGGATTTTTATCATCTCTTATAATAACGGCTGCGTTTTCGTCAAACTTGATGTACGTGCCGTCGTTACGTCTGACACCGCTGGCAGACCGCACAATAACAGCCTTGACAACGTCGCCTTTTTTAACAACACCGCCGGGTGTCGCTTTCTTAACAGAAGCAACTACGACATCGCCGATGGCCGCGTACCGTCTCTTAGAACCGCCCAGAACACGGATACACATAAGCTCTTTGGCACCGGTGTTATCTGCAACCTTCAAAAGCGTTTGCTGTTGAATCATATCGGTTTCCTCCTTATTTAGTATCACAGCCAAGAGGTTATTACTTGGCTTTTTCTACAATCTCCACCAGGCGCCATCTCTTATCCTTTGAAAGAGGTCTGGTTTCCATAACCCTTACGCGGTCGCCGATACGGCATTCGTTGTTTTCGTCATGGGCTTTGAGCTTGTAGGTACGTTTTACAATTTTTCCGTAAAGCGGATGCTTTACATTATATTCAATCGCTACAACGATGGTTTTGTCCATCTTGTCGCTGACAACCTTACCGGTTCTCTGTTTTCTGAAATTACGTTCCATGATTTCACTCCTTTCCGCTTATCGGCACTTAGTTGGCCTGTTCCTCCAGCTTTCTTTCCGCCAAAACGGTTTTAATTCTGGCAATTGTCTTTTTAACCTCAACGATCCGCATGGGGTTTTCCAGCTGATTCGTGGCGTTTTGGAAACGCAGGTTAAACAATTCTTTTTTAAGATCAGCCAAATTGCTTTCAAGCTCTTGATTGGTAAAATCGCGAATTTCTGTCACCTTCATAGCTTTACGCCTCCTCTTCTTTTTGGGCGCGCGTTACGAATTTGCACTTGACAGGCAGCTTATGGGCCGCAAGACGCATCGCCTCTCTTGCTACCTCCTCGGAAACGCCGCCGATTTCGAACATAACCCGTCCGGGCTTAACGACAGCCACCCAATATTCGGGGGAACCTTTACCGCTACCCATACGGGTTTCAGCCGGTTTTTCGGTGATAGGCTTATCCGGGAAAATTTTAATCCAGACCTGTCCGCCTCTCTTAATATAACGGGTCATGGCAATACGGGCAGCCTCAATTTGATTTGAAGTGATCCAGGCCGGGCTGAGCGCCTGCAAACCGTATTCACCGTAGGTAACTTCGGTACCGCGGGTTGCCTTGCCTGTCATTCTGCCGCGCATGACTCTTCTGTATTTCACTCTTTTAGGCAATAACATGCTTTTTCATTCCTTTCTTTCAGAATCAAAAATGCCGAAGCCTTATGCTTTTGCAGCGGCCGGCTTTTGAGACTTCTTGCTTTCGGGAAGAATTTCTCCTTTATAAATCCAAACCTTTACGCCGATTTTGCCGTAGGTTGTGTTGGCTTCCCAAAAACCATAGTCAATATCCGCACGCAGTGTTTGCAGGGGGATAGTGCCCTCATGATAGTGCTCTGTTCTGGCGATTTCGGCACCGCCCAAACGGCCTGCGCAGCTGGTTTTAATACCTTTTACGCCCATCTTCATGGCACGACCCATTGTGGATTTCATTGCTTTTCTGAAAGAAATTCTCTTTTCAAGCTGTGCTGCAATGTTCTCGGCAACAAGCTGTGCATCTATGTCGGGGTGTTTTACCTCTTCAATGTTCAGCGCAACGCTTTTGCCGGTCAATGTTTCTAATTCCTTTTTAACCTTATCAATCTCGCTGCCGCCGCGGCCGATGATGATACCGGGCTTTGCTGCAAAGATATTGATTTTAACGCGCTTTGCGGTACGTTCGATTTCGATTTTGGAAACGCCTGCCGCAAACAGTTTATTCTTTAAGAATTTTCTGATGTTGTAGTCCTCTACCAAAAGATCACCAAACTGAGAATCCTGCGCAAACCATCTGGAATCCCAATCCTTGATGATACCGACTCTTAATCCATGGGGATTTACTTTCTGACCCAAGCTACTTACCTCCTTTTTTGTCTTATTCCTTTTCCTTTAAAACAATTGTGATGTGGCTGGTCCGCTTTCTGATACGGAACGCTCTGCCCTGTGCTCTGGGACGGATTCTTTTCAGTGTCGGTCCCTGCCCGGCGAAAATTTCCGCCACATACAGGTTGTTCACATCCATGTTATGGTTGTTTTCAGCGTTTGCAATAGCAGACTTTAAAAGCTTCTCTACCGGGTCGCTGGCGGCTTTCGGTGTATTCTTTAAAATACCCAGCGCCACGCCCACGGGCTTGTTTCTGATTAAATCTATCACAATCTTAACTTTTCTAGATGAAATACGTGCATAGCTCAGTTTTGCTCTGGCTTCCACAAAGATTCCTCCTTTCCTACAAGGAAATTTTATTTAACGCCCGACGTTTTGTTGCCTGCATGACCTTTATAGGTTCTGGTCGGTGCAAACTCGCCCAGCTTATGGCCTACCATGTCCTCAGACACAAATACGGGAACATGCTTTCTGCCGTCATGAACAGCAATTGTATGGCCTACCATTTCAGGGAAAATGGTAGAACTTCTTGACCAAGTCTTAACAACTTTTTTGTCGCCGGACTCGTTCATAGCAACAATCTTTTTAATCAGGCTATCTGCAACGAAAGGCCCTTTTTTAATCGATCTGCCCATTCTTTTTCCTCCTTCGCCCAAGTTGGCTTACGCGGGCCGCTGTGCGGCCCCGCAGCATTTTGCGCGGCTGTTAGCGAACACCGCGGCGTTTAACAATGAATTTATCGTTAAGGTTCTTTTTCTTTCTGGTTTTAAGACCCAGCGCCGGTTTACCCCACGGGGTAACAGGTCCGGGACGGCCGATCGGGGAGCGGCCTTCACCACCGCCGTGCGGATGGTCATTCGGGTTCATAACAGAACCTCTGACGGTGGGACGAATACCCATATGGCGTTTTCTGCCTGCCTTACCGATAGAAATGTTTTCATGGTCTAAGTTACCGATCTGTCCGATGGTTGCCATACAATTCAAACGAATGTAACGAACCTCGCCGGATGGCAGTCTGACCTGTGCATACTTATCTTCTTTAGCCATCAGCTGTGCTGCGCCGCCTGCGGTACGAACCAGCTGACCGCCCTTGCCGGGCATTAACTCAATGTTGTGAATCAGTGTACCGACGGGGATAAACTGAATCTGCATGGCATTGCCGGGCTTAATGTCTGCGCCCATGGGATCGGTTACCAAAACGTTGCCGTCGGTTACGCCCAGGGGAGCTAAGAAATAACGCTTTTCGCCGTCTTCGTACTGAACCAGTGCGATGTTGGCCGAGCGGTTCGGATCGTACTCGATACCGATAACGGTAGCTTCGCCGACCTTATTTCTCTTAAAGTCAATCAATCTGTATTTTCTTCTATTTCCGCCGCCTCTGTGCCGGACTGTGATTCTGCCGTAGTTGTTTCTACCGCCGTTTTTGCTGATGGGAACCAAAAGGGAGCGCTCGGGCTCTTGCTTTGTGATTTCATCAAAGGTAGAAACGGTCATGAATCTTCTGGCAGGAGAGGTAGGATTAAATTTTTTAGTAGGCATCCTTTTCACTCCTTAACTCAAATTGTGGGCTTTTACGCCATGCCATCAAAGAACTCGATGGTTTTGCTGTCGGCCGTGAGCTTAACGATGGCTTTCTTCCAGCTTGCTCTTCTGCCTTCGTGTTGGCCCATGCGCTTCATTTTACCCATCATATTCAGCGTGTTAACGCTTAAAACCTTTACGCCGAAGATTTCTTCGACCGCTTTTTTAATTTCGATTTTATTGGCAGACTTTTTAACCTCGAAGGTATATTTTTTATCTGCAATCTGATCCATGCTCTGTTCAGAGATGATGGGCTTAATGATAATATCGTGTGCGTATGTCATTATGCATACACCTCCCCTAATTGCTCAGCCGCCCCTTTAGCCAGGATGACTGTTGTGCAGTTCAGCAGATCGTATACGTTCAGCATGCCGACAAAGCTGGTTTTAACACCTTCAATGTTCTTCGCGCTTCTGTATACCGCTTCGTTCTTTTCGGGCAGAACAATTAACGTTTTGCCGCTTACGCTTAAGTTCTTCAGCATATCTGCAATCTGCTTTGTTTTGATTTCGGGTACTGTAATTTCGTCCAGAACCTTCATCTCGTTATCGCGAACCTTGGCTGATAAAGCAGACTTCATAGCCAGTGCACGGATTTTTTTGTTTACGCTCATTGCATAACTTCTCGGCTTCGGGGCGAAAACAACACCGCCGCCCGTCCATTGCGGAGAGCGTGTGGAGCCTTGTCTTGCACGGCCAGTACCCTTTTGTCTCCAGGGCTTTGCGCCGCCGCCGCGAACCTCTGCACGAGTCAGAGCGCTTTGTGTACCTTGTCTTTGATTGGCAAGATAAGCAACAACCGTTGAATGAACGGCAGATTCATTCGGCTCGATACCGAATACTGCGTCGTTTAACTCACAGCTGCCTACTTCTTTGCCTTCCATATTGTATAATACCACGTTCGGCATAATACTTCCTCCTTTCGATGCAGGTCGCTTACTGCGCCTTTACAGAATTCTTAATGATAACCAAGCCGCCCTTAGGACCGGGAACGGCGCCGCGGATAGCCAAAATGTTCTTTTCCGCGTCAATTTTAACAACGGACAGATTCTGTACCGTAACCTTTTCAACACCCAGGTGGCCGGCCAGCTTTTTACCCTTCATAACACGGGAAGGGGTGGAGCAGGCGCCCATGGAACCGGGGCCGCGATGGTAACCGGAACCGTGCGTCATAGGACCGCGGTGGGTACCCCAGCGCTTAACCGTACCGGCATAACCTTTACCTTTGCTGATACCGGTTACATCAACTGCATCGCCTTCTGCGAACACGTCTGCCTTAATTTCGTCACCGACGTTCATCTCGGCGGCTGTGTCCAGCTTAAATTCCTTCAGGTATTTCATATAGCCGGTGCCGGCCTTTTTGAAATGACCCTGTAAGGGCTTTGTTGTATGTTTTTCCTTCTTCTCCAAAAATCCAACCTGAACGGCGTCATATCCGTCGTTTTCAGCGGTTTTCTTTTGGATGACTCTGCACGGGCCGGCTTCGATGACGGTGACGGGAATCAAGATGCCGTCTTCACCGAAAAGCTGCGTCATGCCGAGCTTTTTGCCTAAAATCGCTTTCTTCACAAAAGCACCTCCTAAAAAGTATTGGTTATTGGTTCGCTTGCGCGAACGTGACCCGCCGCGCGGTGGCGGCAGTGCCTTTTAACAAACCTTTGTGCAGCGGCAGACACTTAGCGCCGCTCATTCCGGTTTGCGAAATGCATTAATATTTCATTTCAATATCCACACCGGCAGGCAGCTCGATGCGCATTAACGCGTCAACCGTCTTGTTGGTGGGGAGCAAAATGTCAATTAACCGTTTGTGTGTTCTCATTTCAAACTGCTCACGGGAGTCTTTGTACTTGTGAACAGCACGCAGAATGGTAACAACCTCTTTCTTTGTCGGCAGCGGAATGGGTCCGGAAACCTTTGCGCCGGTTCTTTTGGCTGTTTCCACAATTTTTTCGGCAGACTGATCTAAGAGAACATGGTCATATGCTTTCAGTCTGATTCTCATTTTTTGACTTTGTGCCATTGTGTCTTTCCTCCTTTTTGATTGTAGCGCCTTCCCGGTTTACAGGTCGGCTTGTGTCTGTGCATGAAGAAACGGCTCGCCGAAGCTGCACAGGGCAGCCTCTGTAAAAAGCGTACACACGGCCGGGTGTTTCACCCTTAGCCATAAATAAAACCCAAAAACGCTTTGGTTTCCGGGTCTGATGCGCTTTTTTGCGGTCTTCCTCATTTGGAAAACCCTTAAACACAAACGAAAGAAAAAAGGATAAAAAGGCAGTTTAAGCCGCCCAATATAGGGCACCAAGAATTAGATAAGGTGTGGGAAGAATGTTATAGGGTAATAAAGCCCGGTGGTTTTATGTGCGTGAATATTG
>UQYH01000018.1 GCA_900545185.1 uncultured Eubacteriales bacterium
GGAGACGCGGTCATTATGGCAAAATAATTGAATAGATGTAAAAAGAGAGTAACCGCAATTTTGAAGTGCACCAGTTTGTACAGACAGCACAAAAAAGAGTGTCTATGGCATCAATATTAATATTTAAGCAACATACTGACATCGCATTTCTTGTGGTGTCAGTTTTGTTTTTAACTGTATTCTTTCATTGTTGTAAAAATCAATGTATTCATCTATGATGAGGCGAGCTTCATCATAAGTTTTTAATTTTATTCTGTAAATGCACTCTGTTTTAAGTATTGAAAAGAAATTTTCGGCTAAAGCATTGTCGTATGGATTTCCTTTTCTTGACATTGATGGCGTAATGTTGTATGATTTAGTTAGGCGGTAATATGCTTGTGATGTATATTGAAAGCCTTGGTCACTGTGGAGTTGCAGCTCTGCAGTGACTTTTTCCTTTTTCTGTGCTTCTCTAATTGTTTGCAGTACCAGATTTATGTTTTGCTCTGTTCCGGTTTTGTAGGCAACTATACTATTATCATATAAATCTCTAATGATGGACAAATACAATGTTCCTTGTGAGGTTTTAATATATGAAATGTCTGTAACCCATTTTTGATTTGGTCTTTCTGCCTTGAAATTTCTATTTAGCAAATTAGGATAACGGTGCAAATATCCCCCATAGTTACGATATTTCCTTCTTCTGACAACAGATAACAAGTTGTATTTTTGCATCACACGAAGTATTGTTTTAGGATTGTGATGCACCCCTTGTCTTTCAAGCCATATATGTATTCTGTGATATCCATAAGTCTTACCACATTTTTCTTGGCATTCTTGAATTTTGTTTGCTATATATAAATCTTTTGCAGGTATGTTCATACGGGCAACATACCCATAATACCCACTTCGTGAAACCTCGAAAAATCTACACATTTCACTGATTGAATACTTTTCCTTATGACGGTAGATAACCGCATATTTTACACTTGTCCTCACTTCCTTTCTGTGAGCGAGAGAAAATCCCTCATCAGTTCGTTCTCCATCTCCAATTGCTTTATCCGCACATCCTTCCGAGCCAACTTGTAACGTAGATCGGATAGCTTATCGTTCTCTGTTACAATACAGTCTTTTGCTGGTCTGCCTTTCTTTTTGATGGCTATTCCCGCGGCTATTTGGGCTTGACGACGATTATATCTCGTAATGAAATTTTCGTACTGCTTTTTGCTAAATCCAAATTTCTCACATATTGCTCTACCTGTATAACCGTTATGCTTTAATTCAATAATTTCTTTTTCGTATTCCTGTATATGACGATAACTTCTTGGCATAAAAATACCTCCTATGGTGTTATTTTCATTATACCATAGGAGGCTCTTTTTTTCTATTGTCCGTTTTTACTGGTTCTGTTCACATTTGCGGTTACTCTCTTTCTTTAGCTTTTTGAAGAGGCGTTTTGTCTTTAGTTATTCGGAATCTCTATATGAGATTTCAGCAAGCGAATTTCATGACTGTTTACAATCTCTTCTGCGACCATTTTTGCAATGGTTTCTGCGCCCGGTTTGGAAAGGTGAACCGTATCTTTTACATTTGAGGTGTAGTCTTTCGTGATGCCCGGCACCAAATATTCCGCTTTTGCATTTGTTTCGCCGATGGTGTTCAAATAGACTCGGTGTGCCGCTCCGATGTCGATGACGGGGACGCTTAATTCTGCGCCCACTTCCTTCATGGCAATGCGGTACGGGTCAACCACGTCATCGGCGACTGCACCATTGGTGAACTGACATATACGAATGGAAGTCAGAAAAATCGGAATAGCGCCTTTTTCTCTTATTTTATACACCATGGTTTTTAAATTGTACCGATAATTGTTGTCTGTGCCTGCCTGTGTATCGTCTGCATAGGTTCTGCGGTTGGGGTTGCTGCTGGCCGCATCATTATGCCCCAGCTGAATCAGCACATAGTCATTTTTTTGCATGTTGCTGACGGCTGCTGCAAATTCATTTGTCAGCGAAAGAAAGGTTTTGGTGCTGTAGCCTGACTTAGCGGCGTTGACATATTGTATATCATCCTTTACATATTTGGAAAATTCCATGCCCCAGCCGGTTTTCGGAGCGACATCGCTTCCCCAAACGGTAGCGGTGGAATCACCGATGATATACAGCGCGGATTGAGCGCGTGCGCTTTTTGCCGTGCTCATGGATACGCTGACGGATTTTAAATACAGCTCCCGATCCTTTTGGTCGCCCGATGTAATAAAGAAGTCGGCGTCTGTATTGGAAACCGTTTCGGTGTTGGAAACGGCTCTGAAATTACCGGGGTATAGGTCATCCTTATATTCCAGCCGCCCCATGGCATTGATAAAGCATGCGTCTGCAATTTGGATCGTTGCGGTTTTCCATGTATTTGTGTCGGTTCGCTTAATCAAGACCTGCTTATAGCCTCTTGCGGTTACAACAGGACTTGAAGTCCAATGCCAGCCCAGCGCGGAGTCTGAGGAGTTATATTTTAAGTAAATATAGTCGGTGCCGTTGTCGAAATAGTCAAAGCGAATGACGGCGTTATTTTGTTTCGGACCGTACATATAGTCATCCGAAACACGGAAATAAAATGACCTTTGCTTGCCCGACGGCGTATCGCTTGTGATGAACTGTGTTGCACGGCAGGATTCATTACCCATGGTGCTTTCAACCGTCCAGGAGTCCTGCTTGGGAGTGCAGTATTTTGCAATTCCGGGTGCGGCGAGCACAATGCCGTTTCCTCTTACATTGCCGTTTGCCATAGACAAGGAAACGTCTTGATACCGATTTGTGTTGTTCGGCACGGTATATTCGGCGTCCGGCATTAAAGCTACATTTTTGATGTACATTCCGTCTCCTTCGGTAAATGCCCCGTCATCCAGATAGATACGGAAGGTGCCTCTTGCATCACCGTAAAAATTCTGTCCGTCAAAGCCCGGCAGCGTCAAATAGGAAGTTTTCCAGCAGTTCAAATCAGCCGCGCCGATGGAAATGACCTGCGTTACGCCCGGCTTTGCGCCGTATTGCACTTTAATGTTGTGTGCAGTGTTTGTCGGGCTTTCAATGTAATATGTCAGTTCCAAAGCATACACGGTTGTGGCTTTTTGGGTGTAATAATTGCTATCCATCTTAAACCATGCACCGCCGGAGGTTTTTTGAGTGCCGTTTCTATAAAAGTATCCGTGTCTGCGGTAGACTGTGCCGTTTAGTTCTTTGGTTTCACCATAGGCATCTTTGGTCGCATCGTCAATTTTTGTATAGGTGATACCGTTGTTGGTATTTAGCAGATCTGAGTACAGTGATGCGTCGGTCTGCAAGGTCAGCTCAGTTTTGGCTGATTCAAGTCCTGCCGCGGTGCAGGCGGTTACGGCATAGACGTAATCCGTGTCAAAATCAAGATTGTAATCAATATAGTGCAGGTTTTGTGTTGTGGCAATTTTGCTGTCGTTGCGGTAAATGTTATATGTAGCGGCGCGTTCGTCCGCTGCCTCCCACGAAAGCATGGCCGTATGAACCGTTGTGGCGGCAGAGAGAGCCATGGGAGACTCCGGCGCGGTTTGCAAAGGTGACATGGTGGCAAAATCATCCCAAACAAAATATTTGTAGGTGTAGCCGTCTAATGTGGGTAAAAGTGTTTGTGCCGATAGAACCACACTGCCGTTCGGTGCAATCTCTTGGGTGTCGGTATCAAGGGATTTAAGGGTTTTTGCGATGTCATCATACACGGCAACAATTAAGGTTGCACGGGCAGGAGAGCTGCTTTTGTGGTTGGTTGCCGAAACCTTTGTTTGAATCATGCCGGCTTCCGGTCTTTTGATGGGGGTTTCGGCTTCGTTTACTACCTTATAATAGGAAGGTGCCGAAATTTCCAATTCGTTGTTTTCTGCTCCCACGCATAACGTTGCGGCGTTTGCATAGAGTATGGTCATCATCAATGCAAACAAAAGAGCACAGCATCTTTTTTTTATTCTCATAGTTCCTCTGTCCTTTCCGATTTGTATTTTCTAAGTTGATTTTAGCATAGACAATTACGGTACGTCAATTGACAAAATTTAGAGAAAAACCAACGTAAACAGACGAAAAAGCCATAGTGGTGTATATTTTATCCGTTCGGATTCTCGAAAATTGTCATTTCTTCAATAACGGCTGCTTTTTTCAGGGTACACTTTATAATCGTCGCCCGTTATGCGGCAAAGGCGAGAGAGTGCACCCGTGTGCTTTGAATCGGCGGACGGTTGGTGACGAAGCATTTGTCTGACGGCAGATGGATGATATATTTAATTAATGTATGGACAAATTTTGTGTTACCCGGCGGTTTGGCTTGGGCGACAAAGCATGGTTACGGCCGTTTGTGTGATTTCAGCTTGAATTTTGTCAATTGACAGGGCATACAAAAACAACGTATAATGAATATATCATAACGAAAAAAGTGCGTGTTGTGTTTTGCAGAGGAGGAAAAGTATGAAAAAAATAGCATCGCTGCTACTGAGCTTTTTAATGTTTTTTACGGTTGCGGCTTATGCGGAGGTTTTTGTGCCCGATCAGGGGCTTCAGCCGGAGGAGCGAGGTGTTGCGGCAGAAGCAGATCCGCTGAATGCCTATCTCATTTTGGGAGAAAGCATACAAGGCTCTCATATGCGGTTGATTGAGGATGCATCGGCAAAACGATATGACGAGTTGTACAATGAAAAAGTTGTTTTTTGCGGCAAGCAGGGACGGCAGGTGTATAAAGAAAATTATCTTTACATTTCTTTGGATGATGATTTTATCGGCCCGAATGATCACGAAATTGCGATTGTGGCCGAATATTTTTGTTATGACAACGGTAAGGGTTATTTTCATTTTGACTATAACAGCACAAACGGAAACGATTATCAAAGAAGATCCGTGCAAAAATCGGCGCCGGACGCGCAATGGTGCACACAAACCATTACAATAGACGATTTTGAACTGCGGCATGCACAAAAAAACGGAGCGGATTTGCGGATTGCCTCCAATTTATATAATACGTTTTCTAAAATCGAAATTATCAATGTATCCCGTGCGCGCAAGCGGACAAAAGCGCTTGTCGGTGCGTCGCACTATCGGGAGGCAGAAGCCCTGCAAGCGGCTGGCCTGCTGGAAAAGGATGTTTCGCTTTTGGGGGGCATTACGCGCGAAGATGTAGCGAGGCATGTGACAAAGCTTGCGAATCCGCAGCTTTTGGATATGCCGAAGTCGTGCTCCTTTCATGATGTGCGAGAAGAGAACGCACCCTATGCAGCGTATGCGGTCGGCACAGGATGGATGAGCGGCGACGAGCAAAACGGTTTTATGGCACAAAGGGACATTACGGTCAGGGAGCTTTTAACGGTATTTTTGCGGATGTTGGGTGCGCCGGATGAAAATATTTACGAAAATTGTTTTGCGCTAGCCAAGCAATATCAGCTGATTCAGGACAGCGGTGTTGTGTATTTAAACGGTCAAAAGAGCATTTCCAATTCGGATTTGATTTATTCGGCGGATAAAAAAGCGACGGGAGACAATCTTGTCATTCTAGCATATCGTGCATTATTTGCAAAGATAAACGGCAGAACGCTGATCAAACAACTGATGGAGGCGGATAAAGGGATGACGGAAAGATTAAGGCAATCGGAGGATGAGAAAATGTCCGGATCGGTTTACGAGGGGGCATCCTTTATTCCCAAAGAGGAAATAAAGGATGAAGTTACAGGGCGGACGATTCAGTTTGTCAGCTTTAACGGGATTAATACGTTGCGGCCGTATGTGACCCAAAACGAGTGGGATAACAAAAGTGAGAGAATTGTTTTCGGTGTAGAGGGAACCAATAATGCACTGTATTCTTATCATACCGAAACGGGAGAGACGGTCTTTTTGGGGAACGGCTGCTTAAATGACGGCATTTGTCATGCCTATGTGACAGAAGAGAACGATGTGTATTATCAAAATCGTGCGGATGGCACGGTGAATTGTGTTAATTTAGATACGATGGAAAATCGGGTTGTTGCAGCCAAAAATACAGGTGTTCCGCAGGTGACGGCCGACGGAAAGTTTTTGGGCGGCTACTGGGGCTATGACACAACCAAGGGGCCGGACGGGAACCAGCGCTTATATATAGCACCAAGGCTGAACACACAAACGGGTGAATGGGATTTGAGCTGCCGACACGAATTTAATGAGGTTTACGGCGCCGGTTATTACAATATGGGTCATCCCATGATTAACCCGAAATATCCCGATTTGATGGCGTATTGCCACGAAGGCGACACAAGCTATGTTCCGGACAGAGCCTGGGTATATAATTATCAGACGGGGGAGCATAAGGTGCTGATTCCGCATGCAATCCGACAGGACGGCATTAACGGCGAGACAATCGGCCATGAAAAGTGGTCGTGGGATGGGGAATATATGTATGCCGTTAAGTTTTCCTATCCGCAAAATATTGGGGTAAACGGCATTATCCGTGTGAAAAAGGACGGTACAGAGCGCACGTATTTTCCCGATAACGAAAAATACCATTATTGGCATTGCAGCGTAAGTCCCGACAACAATTGGATTGTTGCGGACGTGCTGCCGACCGGCACCGCGGCAGATCAGTATGTTGACATTGTGTTAATTAATACAAAGACAAATGAGCAGATTTTGGTGTGCCGTGCACGCGAGATGGAAAATACAAACCATCCGAATCAGCCGCATCCGTGCTTTTCGCCAGATGGCAAAAAAATATCTTTTAATACCAGAAATGCTGATGGAGTTTTGGGTATCGGCTGGGTTGATGTGAGTGACTTGGTTGCGCAGGTTCCGCAGGATAAGGGGAGACAGCTTTCCGATTCCGTAACCTATGTTTCATATGAAAATTCTGCTGTTGATGTGAATGAGGTACAAAAAGCAGGTCAAAATGCCGTGAAAATTGGCAGAGATAAGGAGCTTGCCGTTTGTGTGGATGACGCGGTCTGCTATGAGGCGGCAACGGAGGTAAGCCTGCGCATTACCTACTATGATGAAGGCGTTATGCCGATTCGGATTGTGTACAGCGGCGGTGTGAAGAATACTTGGGATTTGGCGAATTATGAAAACTGTTCGTATGAGCTTGTGAGGACGGACAGCAAAAAATGGAAAACGCAGGTGATAACGCTTGCAAACGTTAACATGCAAAACGCCTGCGGACAGGGCGCGGATTTTAAAATCAGCGGTGCATATTCGGCAGTGTATCTTCAAAATGTGGAATGGATATCCGCATCGGACAAGTGAAGGCAAACGATTGTGCTGTTAGATTCGTTGCAATGAGTGAGAGGGGAGATTGAATTGAAAAAAATATCCGTTATACTGTTAGTTTGGCTTATGCTGTTTCATGGTTTTGGCATATTCTCTTCGGCGGAGGAGATGCAGACACTTACCGTCAGCGCCGAGATGAAGCATGAAACACAGGAAGTAAGCGTTACCGTTCAAAATATTGCCGATTATCCGCAATGGGTTTCCTTTGTAATATATAAAGAGGGCGCGGATCTTTCTAAAGCGGACGAATTTGTACGGATTGATGAAACGCTTTTGTATGAGCAGGAAAAGGTGACAAAAACCTTTGCTATGACGGAGGAGGATGCCAGCGGACGATACAGTCTGTCCGTGCGCGGCAAGGGACGGGCAGAAACCGTACTGTTTGACTATCAAAGTCGTACAGATGTGAATCAAATGATTCTGCCGGAAGCAAACCGTCTGACAAAGGATGGAGTGGATGCATTTTTCAGAAAATACAGTCTGTTGTTTCAAATTATCATTGACACTTCTTACGAACAAGCCATTGACGAGGCGGCAGAAAAGTGGATTGTAATTCGGGACAAAGAATATTCTAAGGGGTTTATGAGCCTGGAGGAAATCAAAAGGGCATATACATACAGTATGATGTTGACGGAGCTTAAAAGAGCAAGCAGCAGTGAGATATTAAACGTGCTTGAGTTGTACGGCACAGACATTTGGGAGCAACTTGACAACTCGGATTATACTCAACATAAGGAAGGCTTTGCTGCGCTTCTGTACAAGCGTTGTCATGAAGATATGCCGATTGGAATTTCGTCTTTTACAAGGTTTTTGGATGAGCTGCTTGCAGTGAACCTGGTGAATCTTTCCGATGCGGTGAGCATGAGCCGGGTGATTGAGACCTATGCGGAGCAGCTAGGGATTGATGTCACGCGGTATTGTCAATACGACAGCGTATCGGTTAACCGGGCGCTCGTCGGTGCGGATTTTATAAGGGCACGTGATGTTGCTGCGGCTTTGGAAAAAAGAATGAATGAACTGGATCGGACAAAAACCTCTTCCGGCACAAGCGGTGGCGGTGGTGGTGGAAAGGGTGGTCTTTCGTTGCAGGTGCAGATTCCGTCTGCGTCATTAAAGCCTCAAAATCCGCAGGTAGAAACGCCTTTCCAGGATTTGGACAAAGCGGAATGGGCACGGGAGAGCATAACGGCGCTTTATGTAATCGGCGTTGTAAATGGAACTGATGAAATGAGCTTTTGTCCCAATCAGAGCATTACGCGTGCCGAATTCATTAAAATGGTTGTTACAGCATTTGAATTATATGACGAAAATGCGCAATGTGAATTTAACGATGCGGCAAAAGACAGCTGGTGTTATCCATATTTGGCAAGCGCTTACGAAAACGATATAATTTACGGATGTGATGACGGAACGGTTGGCGCGGCGGATCCTATCAGCCGACAGGATGTGTGCGTGATTGCAGATCGTGTTTGTCGGAAAAAATCTATACAGCTTGCAGGCAACCGTGAAAGAAAAGTGTTTTCTGATTCAATGCAGATAGCGGGTTACGCAACGGACAGTGTGGCGGCTTTGCAGAACGCAGGCATTGTAGACGGTTTTCCAAGCGGCGATTTTCAGCCACTCCGGCCGGTTACGCGAGCTGAGGCAGCCAAAATTATATACGGTTTGCTAAAAATTTAAAAACGGCTGCGCATATAAACCTTAACTATGGAAGGGTGTTGAACGTGAACATTAAAAAAGAAATCAAATGCGTGATGGTATTGCTTGTATTCTGCATAAGTTTACTGTATTGTCCGCGTATTTTTGCTGCATCCCCCAAGGTATATCTTACCAAGGAAACAGACGGCGGCGAGATGGTGATTCCTTCGGCAGAGGAGGGCATGATTACCGTACATGCTGAGGTGACAAAAAAGGCTGTGCTGATTGCAGTCCTGAAAAACAAAACAACGGGATATATCCGAGAAATCGCGTCCACTGCTTCAGATGGCGCCTGTCACATCAGTGCAAAAATTCATGTGTATAATTTACAGGACAACGCATTGACATATTATATTTGGGATTCGCTGACTGACAGAAAAACGCAAAAGTGTGCGCCGCCTGCCATGCCGAAGAATATACAGGCAGAGGCAAAGGTCAATGCGCTGGAACTATTCTGGTCGGAGAGTTCTGGGGATGAGGTAATCACGGAGTATCGCGTTTATGATGGGGATGTGTTACTGCAAACGATTCAAAATAGTTTACACTGTACGATTCGCAACTTAGAAGAAGACACAGCTTATACCTATGCTGTTTCAGCTGTAGATGCAGAGGGCGTGGAGTCGCAAAAGGCAGAGATTTGTGCAAGTACAAAAAAGATGTTTCAATATCGGTTTGATTCGGTAGAAAAAGAGGACGGTCTGGGATTTGTGGATAACGCCACCAATATGGGAAGTGACTCTTACACGACGGATACGGTTATAGGGGAGGTGAATTGCCGTGCGGCAGGGCCGATTCCCTATAATAATACGACCAGACAGGGTATGCTGTATTTTAAGGTTGATTTAAACAAGTTGCCGACAGAGCAAAAGAATGTGACGTTTCGCATTCGGTATTATGACATCGGCAACGGAACTGTGCAGCTTCAATATAATGCAGAATCAAGCATAGCCAAAGCGGTTACGGTTGCGCAATTGACAGGCACCAAAACATGGAAAACAGCTGTTGTTTCGGTAGATGATGCGAAGTTTACGAATCCGGCGGCGTTGCAATACGCCGGGTTCCGAATTGGCATCAGCGCAGGTGAAACGCTGTATGTGCGTAATGTGGCGGTGATTGGCAGCAATTTGTACGATGCGGGCGCTGATGAACCGGGTGAGCCGGAGGAGCCGCAACAAAACTCTGTCAGTGCAGATTTTGGGACGCTCGCATTTAACGGCCTGCAGCTGTGGCTGCCACCTGCTGGAGCAACCTCCGACGGGGTCACAACGGCGGCGCAAGCAGACGGTGAGGACTGCCGTTATGCGGCAAAGGGAAAATGGTTTTATCTGACAGTTGATCCGGCTGTGATTCCGTCCGATTATTCTAAGGTGAAAATTTCACTTCGGTATTATGACGATAACGCAGGGAACATTATTCTGCAGTACAATTCCGGTGATACGGGTGTAGCGGAAGGTATTCCGCGCGATTATAAGTCAAAAACTGTTTTACAAAAAACAGGCAGCAATACTTGGGAGGACGTTTCCTTTATTTTAGATGATGCATCATTCCGCCAGGCACAGGGTTCTTACAAGGCAGATATGCGTATCGGTACACAAACGGAGGACGACGGCTTATATATACAGAATGTGACAATTGAAAAAATACAGTAAATGATGAAAGGGAAGAAAAAAGAGATGTCGGAGATTACCAATTGGAAATTGCAATATAGGGACAATCCGCCGCTTGCGGCACAAACACCTTGCTCGCTGTATTCAATTTTGCTGGAGTACAAACTGATACCACATCCATATCAGGACAGGAACGAGGCGAAAGTAAGAGATTTGTGCAAGGATGACTGCGAATTTACGGCAAGCTTTACCTTAGAGGAAACAAAGGATATGGTGATAGTTTTTCAATCGCTAGATACGATTTGTGATGTGTATGTAAATGATGTTTTGCTTGGCAAAACGGACAATATGCACGTGGAATATCGGTTTGATTTGGAGGGCGCGGCGCATCCGGGTGAAAATATGGTCAGGGTGTATTGTCATTCGCCGATTCGCTATATTACGGAAAGGCAAAACAAGTGGAGCCTAATTGCACAACCGGACTGTATTGAAGGCATGGCGCACATCCGAAAGCCAAATTACGCTTTTGGCTGGGACTGGGGTCCGCAGCTGCCGGATATGGGCATACAGGGTAAAGTTTATCTTCAAAATAAACATGTGAAAGACAAGCGTGATATTCTTGTTCGTCAGTTTCACAAGGATAACCATGTGCGACTGGAAATTGTTTTTGAAAACATGCCTGACAACGCAAAGGCGCAGGCAAGGCTTACAGATGGTAACACATGTATTGAACAGACGATTGTGAACAAGTTGGCTGTGCTGACGGTGGAACAGCCGAAACTGTGGTGGCCGAGGGGTTACGGCGAACAGCATTTATATACACTGACGGTTTTAGTGGAGGATGCAAGGTGTGGCCGATATGAAATAACACAGCAGATTGGTTTGCGCGATATGAAAATCAGTCGCGATAAAGACATGGTGGGCGAAGAATTTTGCTTTATGGTAAACGGCGTTAAAATCTTTGCCATGGGCGCAGACTTGATTCCCGTTGATAATATTTTGCCGCTAGTAACCCGTGAAAGGGAAAAACGAGTAATTGATGATGCGGTACAGGCCCGTTTTAACTGTGTGCGTATTTGGGGCGGCGGTTATTATTACAGTGAATATTTTTACGAAGAATGTGATAAGTGCGGTATTTTAATCTGGCAGGATTTCATGTTTGCGTGTCAAAGTGTCCATCTGAGCACGGCTTATGAAAAAAGCGTACGTGAAGAGGCAAAACAAATAATCAAACGGTATCGCAACCATGCATCTTTGGCACTTTTTTGCGGCAACAACGAAATTGAGGGCGCATTTTTGTGGTTTCCGATCAGCAGTGAAGGGGCCAAAATGGAATATTTGCAATTGTTTGAACAACTGCTGCCCGATTTGTGCGAACAGTATGCACCCGATGTTTTTTATTGGCCTTCCTCGCCATCGGCAGGCGGTGGTTTTCATGATACCAACACTTACGAGCGAGGCGATGCGCACTATTGGGAAACATGGTTCCACGGGCGAGATATGGAGGTTTTCCGTACGCAGCAAATACGTTTTTGTTCGGAGTTTGGGTTTGAATCTTTGCCTGCGCCGGAGACCTTGAAAAAATATATTACGGATGCAAAGGAGCTGAATTTTTATTCTAAAACCATTGCATCGCACCACAAATGCAAAAACGGCGCGGCCATGATTATGTCAAAGCTTGCGGATTATTATCCGTATCCGTCAAACATTGAAGAAATCTGCTATTTGTCTCAGCTACGCCAGGCAGATGTGATTGCCTACCAGGTGGAGCATGCAAGGCGCATGCGCGGTGTGTTTATGGGCATGATTTACTGGCAACTCAATGATTCGTGGCCGACAATTTCGTGGTCATCGGTTGATTACTGCGGCCGATATAAAGCGCTTTACTATATCAGCAGTCAGATATTTGCACCTGTTTTGCTGTCGCTGCATTTATATAATAGCGACGTGACGGTGAATGTTTCAAACGAAACGAGAGAAGCATTTTCCGGAACGATAGGCGTTACCTTATATGGCGAAAATTTTCAGGTGCTGGATGTTTATGAATCTGTGGCAGAGGTTGCGGCACTTAGCTCAAAGGATATTTCGGTTTTGCATATGACAGACAAAATAAAGGGTTTTGAGGATAGCCGTTACCTTTATGCCGTCCTGAAAAACGAAGCGGGGGACATTGTGGGAGAAAAACTGCTTACGTTTGAAAGACCGAAAAACATGAAGCTTTCCGATCCGAACATTCGAGTGCATACAGAGCAAAGGGATGGAAAAACGTGGATTACCCTGATGGCTCGCACGCTTGCTATGTATGTATTCGTCAGCGTTGGCAATGTGAATTTGTCTGAAAATTATTTTCATTTGGCAAATGGAAAGAGTGTAACGATAACCGCAGAAGGTGCTTACAACGAGAACGATGTTCATGTTATGTCGTTGTATGATGTAATTATTAAGAACTAGCCGAAAAAAATAAAAGAAAGAATGGGATGTTATGAAACGAGCAATTTATGAAGAGATGGCGAAGAAAACACGGGATTTTTTTCAAAAGGCAGGTATTGTGGTTAGGCCGGAGGAAGCGATTGAAGTGGCGGACTTTGGCTTAAATCAATTGGAGCAAATAGGGCTGCAGCTTTGTGTATATATTAATACGTATCGTGTTTGTGCAAAGGAAATGGTATTATTTCCTCATCAGACCTGTCCGGAACACAAGCATGTTCCGTCTGCATTGCACGAAGGCAAGGAGGAAACCTTCCGTTGCCGATTCGGAAAGGTATATTTATATGTAAGCGGTGATGGCAGCAGGAGGGATATTCATGCCCGCCTGCCCGAAACGGATGTGACAGTTTTTCATGAGATTGTTTTGGGGCCAGGACAGCAATATACCATTTATCCGGAAACGCTACATTGGTTTCAGGCTGGAGAAAACGGCGCGGTGGTTTCAGAATTTTCCACCACAAGCACAGATGAGACGGATGTGTTTACGGATGCTCGAATTATACGCGAAGCGAAAATAGAGGACTGAAAGTCTTCGCAAACGGTGACAAGTTTTGAAGAGAAAAACGCCGAAAAACCTGTATCGGCGCACCTTTCGGTGTTATCTTGTGTTTGTGGACACAAAATCTGACAATTGACGAAAGAAAAAAACGAATGTTATAATTGTGCTGAAAAAGACAGAAAAAATGGATTGAAAGGTTGGGATACTATGATGAAAAAGACAATTTCCTTGCTGATGTCTGTTGCAATGATGGCTTGCGTTGCCGGTTGCGGAAACGGACAGTCTGTACGAAGCAGTGATACCGGCAGTTACCCCAAGGGAACCATTACATATCCTATGGATACGGATGTAAAGCTTACGTACTATGTAAAAATGCCGAGCAACATTTCGACGATTGTTTCCAATTATGGTGAAACAAAATTTGCACAGGAGTCTATGAAGCGTACCGGTGTGCAGATAGAGTATATTCATCCTGCACAGGGAAACGAAACGGAGCAGTTGAATCTTTTGATTGCCTCACAAAATCTTCCGGATATTGTTGAAACAAACTGGCTAAAGCGTGACCCCGACAGCTCAATTTCTAAAAATGTGATTTATAAGCTGAATGACTATATTGATGATTATGCTCCTAATTTTAAGGCATATTTAAATGAGCACGAAGACATCGCTAAGTCTGTTATGACGGATGCAAAAAACTATTATGTTTTTCCGATGGTTCGTGCTTCGGAAAAGTTGCTTAACACATCGGGCTTTTTTCTAAGAGCGGACTGGTTACAGGAGGCAGGACTGAGTGCCCCGGAGACCATTGAAGATTGGGATGCTGTTTTAGAGAAGTTTAAGGCTCGTCCCGGTGTGGAATATCCGATTGCTGTTCAGATGGACTCGTTGAAATATTTTACAGGTGCTTATCATACGGCCGAGGGCTTTTATGTGGACAATGGCAAGGTAAAATACGGCGCTTTGGAGGACGGCTACAAGCAATTTTTACAAAAAATAAGCGAGTGGGTAGGCAAAGGATATATTGATGAAAACTTCCCGATTATGGACTTTAACACCATGAATGCAAAAATATTAAACGGTTCTGCTGGTGTAAGCTTCGGAGCGGGCGGCGGTCAGCTCGGCACGTTTTTAAAGACTAAGCAGGCATCGGAGCCAACATATGATTTAGTACCGGTACCGTTTCCGGTTCTTAAAAAGGGTGAAAAATCAACATACAGTTCAAGGCAGCTGCCTTACTCACCCGTCAGCGCGGCAGCGGTTACGACAAAATGCGCTCAACCGGAAATAGCCGTGCGGTATTTGGATTATGCATACTCAGAGGATGGGTATATGCTGAATAATTTCGGTATTGAAGGTGAAAGCTATGAAATGAAGGATGGGTATCCGACCTTTACAAAATTAATTACGGATAACCCGGATGGCATGGCTATGGCACAGATATTGACAACCTATGCACGTTCTACCGTTGAAGGACCGTTTGTGCAGGATGAAAGATATATTGAACAGTATTATCAGTTACCGCGCCAAAAAGAAGCACTTGAGGTTTGGTCCCAAAATGATTACGGTAGCCATGCCATTCCGCAGATTACGCTTACTAAAGAGGAAAGCAGTGAGTTTTCCGGGATTATGACAGAGATTAATACATATGTAGCAGAAAGTATCACAAACTTTATGCTTGGCAAAACACCCGTTTCGGAATATGATACCTTTGTGAAAACTCTACACGATATGAATATTGACAAGGCAATCAGTATTTATCAGGCGGCATATGACAGATTTTTAACGCGCTGACATTTTTGCAAAGCCAGAGACCGGGCTGATTGAACAAAACTTTTGCCTGGGCTCTGGCAATAATCAAGGGAATGGTAATCGAATATGAAAAACAAAATACAGAAAAATACATATGTTTCCGGGGGCAAAGGCTCCTTTGCGGCTCGTTTTGCAAGCGATTTAAAGGTAAACCGCGCGGCCTATATAATGATAATTCCTGTTTTACTATTTTATATTGTCTTTGCTTATTTACCAATGTATGGCGTAATAATAGCATTTAAAGACTATGATATCTCAACAGGGATTTTAGGAAGTTCGTGGGTTGGATTGGCAAACTTTAAAAGTTTTTTTTCCAGCATGTATTTTGGAAGAGTTTTAAAAAATACACTGACTATCAGCTTGTGCAGTATTCTTTTTGGTTTTCCAGCGCCGATTATTTTAGCGCTTTTGTTAAACGAAGTGAAGCATAAATGGTTTTTAAGAACCGTGCAAACCATTACATATCTGCCGCACTTTATCTCTTTGGTTGTCATTTGCGGCATGATTAAAAACTTTACGGCACAGGATGGCATAGTGAATTACATAGTAGAATTTTTCGGAGGCACGCGCAGCACGCTTTTGATGAATGCAAATGCGTTTGTTCCAATTTATATCATTTCGGATATTTGGCAAGGTGTGGGCTGGGGGTCTATTGTTTATTTTGCGGCATTGACAAATGTGGATTCCGAACTTTACGAGGCCTGCACGCTGGATGGTGGTGGAAGAATCAGACAGGTTTTTACCGTAACTCTGCCCGGCATTATGCCAACCATCATGATTATGCTTATTTTAAGATTGGGCAGTATTTTAGGCGTGGGCTATGAAAAAATTATTTTGCTTTACAATCCAACCATTTTTAAAACGGCAGACGTTATTTCCACGTTTGTATACAGAAAAGGGTTGGTTGAGAGCGATTTCGGATATGCCACGGCGGTTGGATTGTTTAACTCGCTTGTGAATGTTATCTTTCTTGTGGGCGCCAACCTGATTAGCAGAAAATTAACGGAAACAAGCTTGTGGTAGGGGGGAAATAGTATGCATGAAACGATCTGGCGCAAGCTGTTTGTGGTTATAAATTCTGTGTTTATGCTGTTTATGATTGTGATATGCTTGTATCCTATGTTGTATGTGGTGTTCGTATCCTTAAGTGATTCCAATTTGTTTGCGCAGTATACGGGTTTTTTATATAAACCGCTTGGGTTTTGTTTGGATTCTTATGCTGCGGTATTAAAAAACCCAATGATTGGCATTGGCTACTTAAATACCATATTTATTGTTGTGGTCGGTGTATCATTAAACATTATTCTAACCGTTTTTGGCGCGTATTTTTTATCTCGTAGAGATATTGTGGTTAAGAATGCCGTTATGGGAATCATTGTGTTTACAATGTTCTTTTCCGGTGGCATGATCCCGACTTACTTAACGGTGCAAAATCTTCATTTGACAAACACCCTGTGGGCGCTGATTTTGCCAAGTGCCATCAGCACCTATAATTTGATTATTATGCGTACCTCCTTTACTGCCTTGCCGATTAGTCTGGATGAGGCAGCCACTATAGACGGAGCGGGACATTTCAGAAAGCTATTTTATGTTATTTTGCCTCTTTCAAAGGCAATTGTGGCGGTTATGGTGCTTTTTTATGGTGTAGGACACTGGAATTCGTGGTTTAACGCGGCGATTTATTTGAATGATAAATCACTGTATCCGCTTCAGCTGGTTTTGCGTGAAATTTTGCTTCAGAACGATTCGCAAAACATGTTGCAGGGGGCAGGCAATGTTGAGGACAGCATGAAAATTGCGGAAACGATTAAATATGCGGTAATTGTTGTGGCAACGGTTCCGATTTTGACTGTATATCCGTTTTTGCAAAAGTATTTTGTTAAGGGTGTAATGGTTGGAGCTTTAAAAGGGTAGTTGTGGTATAGAAACTCTTTTAAAACTACATGAATGATTTAGAGGGGAGTTTTATTGTGAAGCATAGATTTCAAAAAATTGTCGGAGCTTTTTTGTGTTTTCTAATCATTACGACAGTAACGGTATGGCCTTTTGCAAAGGAGGAAGCGGAGAGCACATCTGAAGCGTTGCCGCAAACAGACATGTTTGCAGCACTCGGCATATGGAATTCAAATTTAAAGGAAACACAAAGCGATTATCTTTTGAGAGGACGATTTGCCGATATGCTGGCCGGCTTGATGGGGATTCGGCTGACAAAAACGAACTCGATAGACAATCCCTATCTGGATGTAAAGGCAGACAGCCCATATGCGTTTGCGGTGTATGCACTAAAAGACTGCGGCTTAATGGAAGGTGTTAATCCCTATCAGTTTCAGCCGGATACGGCTATTTTGTATGCAGATGCTGTAAAGGTGTTGTTAAGTGCCATGGGGTATCAAACTTATGTGGAACGATTTGGCGACGGCGCGGGTACAGTTATGGCGGTGGGAGCAAAGATACGGCTGACGAAGGGCCTTACTGCAGAAGCGGACAAGCCATTATCCATAGAAAATGCCTTTAAGCTTTTTGAAAATGCACTGGATACAGCCATTGCTGAGGTCGGCTTCGTTTCGGAGGAGGGGTATGTCGTTCATTCTGAGAATCGCAAAACGTTGCTTTCGCAGTATCGGGATATATATAAAGTCAGCGGAAAAGTATCGGACAACGGGTACACAGCCTTATCAAAGGCCAGTGCTGTCGGTGATGGGCAGCTTGTTGTTGATGATATAGTTTATCAAAAGGCTTCGGAGCAGGACTATAGATATCTAGGCATGGAAACGGAGATTTATTATCGTGACCGTGGCACCGAAAGGGAAATTGTATATATCCACCCGACCGACCGAAACGATGTTTTGCACATTGCGTATGATGATTTTTCTGAAGCAAAGCTTGGTTCACACGTTTCGTATTTTGAGGAGGACGGCGACAGAAAAAAGGTTACATTGTCACGCTACGCAAATATTTTGTGGAACGGCATTGCATATCCTGAGGCATTAAACAGTGATTTTAAGTTACATTACGGCAGCCTGGAGCTGATAGACAATGATGCGGATGGCAGCTATGATGTTATCTCGGTTCATAGCGTGAAAAATCTGGTGGTGGCGGCGGTTGATGAAGTGAATCGCATTGTTTACAACAAATACGAAACAGAAATGAGACTGGAGGATTTTGGCACGGTTATTTGTGCCGATTTTACGGGTATAGGCGTCATAAACGCAGGGGATATTTTATCCTGTGAGCCTTCAAGGGACAACAAGCTGATTATTTTGCGCCTGACACGGCAAAGTGTCTCCGGCGTTTTAAATGCTGTTTCGCACGTTGCCACAACGAAAGATACGGAGCTTATGATTGGCGATGATAACTATCGGTTGTCCTTTGATTTTGCGGCGGCCATTGACAACGGCATGACCGACAGGGACATTTTTGTTATAGGCTCTGCCTGTAAGGTATTTTTAGATGCCTTTGGCCAGGTTGCCGATGTTCAGGCGGCGCAGGGCGACAGCTATGCCGTGCTGACAAAAGTGGGTAAGCCGGAGAGCGTTTTGGATGAATCGCACACATTGCTGCGACTTTTTATGCCCAACGGTACGTTTGTTACGGCGGTTACCGCCCAAAAAATAGAGATTGACGGCACCAAAGGTTATTCGGGTAAGGATTTATATGAGTATGACGGTCTCTATCAAACGAAAGCGGATGGAACAAAAGTTTTTTTGCCGCAGCTGGTTAAGTGTCGATTTAATGAAGTCGGCTCAGTTAACCGACTTGAAACGGCAAAATCAAGCGGCTTGTATGGTTACAATAAAAACGATTTCAGCCTGGATTACGATAAGACGGACGCTTTTTATAAAAAGGGTGGCGCAAGCTTTGACGGTACCTACACCATATCGAATAATACCGTCATTATGAACATTCCGCCTGCCGACAGTATATCGGACGAGGAAGCATTTTCAATCGGCAAAATTTCACAATTTACGGACGGCAGTACTTATCATGTAAAGTTGTATGATGCGGATGCAACACTGTCGGCTAAAATATGTGTTTTTGAATCAGGCAATAAAACGGACGACTATACAGATAGCTTTCTTTTGGTGGACAGAATTGCAAAGGCATTGGATGATGACGGTGTTCCGGGCACACGAGTGTATGGCTGCTATGATGGGAATTATGTTAACTTTATGGAGAAAGAAAGCGGCGTTTTGCCGTCTGATGTCAAGCAGGGCGACCTTTTACGAATCTCCTTAGACTACAAAAACCGCATTACCGACACCCAAAGAATTGTTTCGCTTGCCGATAAACCGAATACCTTTATCGGCGGCGACCATCTTATCGGCGGCGAATTTGTCTCGGTTTTCGGCTATTTGTATGGGAAATCCCTTTCGGCAGTTTCCACAATTACGCTTTCCGATGGCACACCGACCCTGACGGCTCATCCGATTAACAGCACACCACCCGTTTACATTTTTGACTGCCGCAACAAAAAGGTATCTGCCGGCAAGCTGAGTGATGTGATACCAAACAAAAATATTGCTTCCGATGGTTCAATTGAATATGATGGCTGCAATATGGTTTATATTTACAGAAGAATGGATTATATTAAAGGGCTTGTTTTGGTAAAATATTAGTCGGTATCCATGTAAACGGAGGGATTTAACGTGAAATCATGGCGCAAACTGAAGCTGAACGGAAGAATGAAGAAGAAAACGCTTTTTATTTGGGTGGTTTCCTATCTTTTTATTTTAATGATCCCGCTGATTGGCAGTGTTATGATGACCCGTGCACTGCAAGGGGTGTTTGAGAAGGAAATCAGTAGCAGAAACGTTATGCTGATGGAACAAATGAACAAATCTATAGAAGCGTCTTTAAACTCCATTTATAAAACCGCTGCGACAATTAGCGTGGATGAAGACATTAACCGTGTGATAAAAGGTAAAACGACGACTGATGACGTTTTAAATAATATTAAAATTGCACAGAAATTAAATCAATATATTTTAACAGATTATAACGGTGGAAATATAGGATATATTGGTAACATAGAAAACATTTATATTTACTTTAACAAACGTGATTTTGGCATTGGTAAGAGCAACTTTGGCAATCGGGACAGGATATATGCCGATTATTACGGAGATTCCTCCGTAACGGAGCAGGCATGGAAGAATGCAATGGGGGAATATCAATATTTTAAATATCTTCTGACGGAATGCTCAGACGGCAGACGATACATTGATTTTATATATCAGGGACAGGAGGATAAAGGTCGAGATGTGAATTGCAGTGTCGTTATCCGCATCAGGCAACCGCTTTTTGCCGCCACTATTGATTATTATAAGCAGCAAAACGGTGGAAAAATTTACATTGTAAGCGCGGAACGCAAGGTGATCGCATCGACGGAAGAGGAGGATGAGCTGCCGTATGCCGTCAATTTTGATGGTGCCGAGAATTACATGACAAAACAAAAGGATGATATTGTATTTACCAGTTATTCAAAGACTTCCGGTTGGACGATTGTTTCTGTTGTTCCCAACGGTATTTACCGTCAAAAAATACAAATCATTTGGCGTTTTGCTTTTCTTAATGTAATGTGTTGCTTGTTGTTTGGTGTTTTAATGGTTATCTTTTTGGCGCTTAAAAACTACAAACCCATCAGTAGTTTGGTCAGTATGTGTGAAAACTTTGTTTCATCTGATTCTAATTTTAACGAATACGAGGTTCTGCGCGAAACCATTGCCGATTTTATTGCGGCAAAAAGCCAACTTATGAGTGTATCGAGGCGAAAGGATGTAGTGCGCAGACACAAAAATTTTGAAATGCTTTTGGAGGGAGCAAGCAGCGGTATACACCGTTTGCACGAAGTGAATCAAATGCTGGGAACAGAGTTTGAATCTCCGTTTTTTATCTGCGTGATTTTTGAGATTTTTGACAGGGATATGTATTATCCGGAGCAGGAAATTGATAACTTTAAAAGGAATGAAGAAATGCAGTTTATTATGAAGAATATTTTAGAGGAGATTTTTTGTGATGAGCTTGGTTGCACGCTGATTGATTATCATAGCTTAAACTGTGTGGGCCTTATTTCGGTGGAGCATGACTGCTTGAAGGAATGGGATAAAAGAGTGGAGGAGATTATTCGGCGTGGCAAAACATTTATAAGAGAAAATTTTGGATTTAGCTATTCGGCCGTTGTATCAGCACTGCACGAGCATGTGTCCGAAATTAATCAGGCATATGAAGAAGCACGACAAATGCTGAAATACAAGGCATTTATATTAAAAAACAATGTTTTGTTCTATGCCGATTTTCAGGACAGCTTTCATAAAGAAAAGGTTGGCCTAGGACAGGAACGACTGTTGAAACAAATGATTTCGGTCGGGGACTTTGAAAATGCTTCTGCCATTGTGCATAACCTTTTATCCGGAAGTGAACAGTCCGGCAATCCGGCGGCTATGCAACGGATTGCAACCGATTTGACGGGCATTATGCTTTCGTGTATTTATGAAGCTAGAGAACAGCAAAATGATGAAAATTTGTATGATGACTATTCAACAGGAATTAAAAGTATTTTGCGAAGTGACGAGTCAGACGGCTTTGAGGTGTGTTATTTAGGGTGGTTGCAGGAGATATGCCGTGATAAGCCCCTGATGCCAGAAGAAAATAACGCTCCGAAGGCAGATACCCTAAAACGAAAAATGATAAAAGAAGTAAAACGTTTTGTCGGCAGTGAATTGGCAAACAGCAACTTAAGTATTGTGATGATTGGCGAGCATGTAAACGCGTCTCCTTATTATTTGTCTATGGTCTTTAAAAAGGAAGTTGGTGAATCGTTGCCAAACTATATACAAAGGCTGCGTGTTGAGAAAGCAAAAGCGCTGCTTTTGCAAACAGACGATACAATAGATATGATTGTGGAAAAGGTAGGTTTTACTTCAAAACGAACCTTTATGCGTGCGTTTTCCAAACTAGAGGGTGTTACACCCGGAAAATATAAAACTAACATACCAAAGGAGTAGAAGGACAATGAGTAAACTGAAAGTAGGATTATTAGGCTGCGGAGCTATCAGTGATGCGTATTTAAAAGGCGCTAAGGAAGTCTTTTATGATGAATTCGAAATTGTTTCGTGCGCAGATGTTATTATGGAACGTGCAAAAAGTAAGGCTTTGGAATATGATATTCCCAAGGCCTATACGCCCGAAGAGCTTTTAAAGGATGACGAGGTTGATTTGGTCATTAACATTACGGTGCCGATGATTCATGAAGAATTGACGCTTAAATGTTTGGAGGCAGGCAAACACGTATATTCGGAAAAACCACTTGCCGTGACCAGAGAAGGCGTTAAAAAAATTATGGATAAGGCGAAGGAAAAGGGTCTGCGCGTGGGTTGTGCGCCGGATACCTTTATGAGCGCGCCAATGCAGACTGCAAAGAAAATGGTTGAGGACGGCTGGATTGGCGAAATTGTCGGCGTTACGGCAATGTGCCCGATGCGCGGCAACGAATTTTGGCGGCCTGATCCAGACTTTTTCTACAAAAAGGGTGCAGGCCCTATGCTGGATATGGGCGCTTACTATCTGAATACACTGGTCAGCATTATTGGGTGCATTAAAAGTGTATCTGCCGAGGCGAGAATTACGTTTGACACAAGAACAATTAAAGTACCGCCGAGACGGGGTGAAAAAATAGAGGTAGAAATTCCCACATTTGTTTCGGGCGTTATGCAATTTGAAAACGGAGCAATCGGAACCCTGATCAATTCGTTTGATATATGGAAATCTAAAATGCCTTACATAGAAATTTACGGTGCCAAGGGTACACTGGTATTGCCTGATCCAAATTTTTACTATGGCGATGTGCTCATGACAAGATATGGCAACAACGAGTGGGAGGTTTGCCCGCAACTGAATGAATATGCAAATTATATGAGAGGCGCGGCGGTTGCTGATATTGCGCTGTGCCTTAAAACCGGCGAAAATCATCGTGCAGGGATTGAACTGGCAAACCATGTTACCGATGTTATGCTTTCGTTTGAAGAAGCGGCGGCAGCAGGGACAAGAAAAGAAATTACAACACGCTGTGAAAAACCGGCGGGACTTTGGGAAAGGGATGACACAATATTATGGAGATAGGATGCAGTACAGTATTATTTAGGGAGTTTGAATTGGAGCGTGCGTTTGACGCGATTCGGAGCATTGGTTACGAATATACGGAGACGCAGGGCGTAGGGCCGTGGTGCCAGCATGTTGATATTTTTTCGACGGACCCCGTACAATTTGCAGAGCTTGCGAAGAGCTACGGTTTTAAAAAAGTAACGGCGTTATGGATGCCGAATGGTAATTTAATTGCAAATGAAGATGGTGTTTCTTCTGCAATTCGTGCCATTGAGTGGGCATCGGCGGCCGGTATTCCGGTTGTGAATACCGGAGACGGCTTTAAAGATGACAGCTTGGCGGATGAGGAAGCTTACAAAATATTAGGCGATAAATTGAGCGGCATTTTAGATGCTACGGCGCAGTTTTCTACGCAGCTTGCCATTGAACCGCACGGAAGTTTTTCGCTGAGTCTTGACGGACTGAAGCGGATTATGTCGCTTTCGGACTCGCCGAGGCTGGGCATTAATTACGATGCGGCAAACATCTACCGCGCCGGCTATGTGGAAAGCAGTCATGGAAAATCCGCATGGAAAAGCGCAGGCAACCGGGAAGATGAAGCAGCGGTGCTGGAAGCGGTCATGGATAAGGTGGTGCATTTCCACGCGAAGGATATGAATGATGAACAGCAGTGCGTGGCGCTGGGTCGGGGCAATGTAAAGCTGAAGGAATGCTTGGGCATTTTAAAGAATCACAACTATAACGGTGCTGTATCTGTGGAGACCGAGGGCGGTTATAGTTTTGAAGATACGGTTACATTGGCAAGGGAAAGCTATGAGTATCTGGTAAAGGAGCTGAGATAACCAGTGCATGAAAAATATGTAAGGCTGGTTGCCGACCGTATGATACAACCCGGTGCAACCGACTGGGGCATGAACATTGAATGTTTCGACTGGGCACCAGGGGTTGGACTTTATGGTATTTTTAGTGCCTATCAAAAGACCGGCGATGAAAAGTATTTAAATTTTTTAGAGGGCTGGACGAAAAGGCATATTGATGAAGCGTTTTGCAACAAAACGGTGAACTCTACCGCGCCGCTTTTGACGGTATGTTCTATGTGTGCGGTGCGTCCGAATGAAGCATATGTAGAGGTGTGCCGCAAAATAGCGAATTATATTATATGCGAGGCGCCTCTTACATCCATTGGCGGCTTGGAGCACACAGTGACCGAGCCAGTGCCTGGTTTTGCAGAGCAGATGTGGGCGGATACTTTATTTATGGCTTGCATGTTTTTGGTTTCATTTGGTAAACTGACTGATGAACAGAAATACATAGACTTTGCCGTTCGGCAAATGGTTTTGCATCACAAGGTTTTACGAAGTGAGGACGGTTTGTATTATCACGGCTACAACGGTGTGACCAAGGATCATATGAGCGCAGTCAAGTGGGGCAGAGCCAATGCCTGGATTGTATATGCCACGGCGGCTATTTTAAGCGAAGCATCTGATTTTGCGGAATATGAAGAGATAAAGGGCAATCTGACGGCTCAGATTCATGCACTGGAAAAAGTGCAAAGAGAAAACGGAGGATTTGGTACGGTTTTGGATGATGCAAGCTCCTATGTTGAAATTTCAGCAACGGCTGGCATTGCGGCCGGGATTCGTTTGGCGGTGCGCACAGGGTTGGTCGACCAGACGGCTCTTTTGTGTGCCGAACGCGCGACTGATGCCGTAATTGACGCAATAGAGCCGGACGGAACGGTCGGCGGTGTATCCACCGGCACACCGGTTTTGGCATTGGCCGAGGAATATAAACGTGTAAAAATCTTTCCGTCTCTTTATGGGCAAGGGCTTTCCATTCTGGCGCTTTAAAGGGTCTTGCAAGCCTTCGGTTTCCGCCGACTTTTTGCCGGAAGCCGAAGGCTTTTACGTGATGCCATATGTAAATTTGATTCATAATGATAGAGGGGAATTTTTGTTTTGAATATGTATACAATTGCAGTTATTTTTTCGGTTATGCTGTATTCATTCGGTAACAATACGCAGGGAATCCTGTTAAGCAACTACGCGGAATATTATCATCTTACCTCCCTGAGCCAAGGGGCGATCAGTGCTTTTCAAAGCTTGGGTATGATTTTGGCCATGCTTTTTTTGCTGTTTGGAAAAGGTAAGCTGTCTAAAAGCCGTCTTTTAATGCTCGGGTTGGCAGCGGTTGCGGTTTCATTTGGTGCGTTATACCTTGCGCCACCGTTTTTCGTGTTTCTCGTTTGCTATTTTTGCATCGGCGCTGCGTACGGCAATATTGACTCGGTATCGTCATCGCTAATGGCGGATATGCATTCAGGGAGACATGCTTCACGCTATATGGGCGTGCTGCACTCGGCAATTGGAATCGGCGGTATGATCGGTCCGCTTTTTATTCAATTTCTTTTAGGCAAAAAAGTAGCATGGAACTGTATTTTGGGTATTTTTTCATTTATTGCATTGGCGGTGTTTTTATTAAATGCAACCTCATACTGCAAGGCCAAGGCAAAGTTACCCGTACAAAATGTGCATGGTTCTTCGCTCAATATGAGCGATATAAAGAAATTTTTAACACCGCAAAATCTTTTTATTCTTTTCAGTGTTGCCTTTTACGGGGCACACCAAATTTGTATTGTTTTTTGGATTGCACGTTTTGTAAAACTTACGTTTGGAAGCGAAAGATTGGGGGCGTTTGCTGTGTCCTTGTTTTGGGTCGGAACGGTTATATCCCGATTTACCGTGCCATTTTTACCTATGAAAACCGAAAATTATATCAGTCGCGCTATGTTGATTACAACTGCGGTGCTTGGCGCATCGGTATTGGCGCGGTCGGCTTATGAAATGTGTGCGGTTATGTTTGCGGCAGGTCTGATAGGTGGTGCTGTGATTCCAATGGGACTGCATGATTTATGCAAAAAGTTTTCTCAAAACACGTTGCTTGTTTCTGCCATGGTGCTGCTCAGTGTGTATGGTATGCAAATGATTTCTTCATTGTTAACGGGTGCAATCGGGTCTTCGGATACCCTTTGGACAGTCATAGCCATAGCCATGGCATTTGGTCTTATCAGCAGCTCATGTGCATATGGCTATCGAATTAAAATGGATCGCGCAAAAAAATAAAATATATCTATATAATGCAATGGGTTCATCATGCAAAATTTTGGGTATGTTTT
>UQYH01000019.1 GCA_900545185.1 uncultured Eubacteriales bacterium
ATTATGTAAATAAATTTTATGGGGGATAGCAAAATGAACAGGAAAATACTAAGTATAGCGCTGGCGGCTTGTATTTTGTTTAATATATATCGTAGACACCGGCGCTGTTGTATTTGCCGAAGAATCGGCAAGCGCAACTTCCGGAATATGCGGCAAGAACGTTACGTGGAGCGTTTCCGGTGAAAAACTTACCATCAGCGGCACGGGTGCCATGGATGATTTCGGAAAAGGCGGCGCACCTTGGGATAAATATTATGAAACCGTCAAGCAAGTTGAAATCACCTCCGGTGTTACATATATCGGTGAGATGGCTTTTAGTAATTTTACAGATTTATCAATCACAATGGCAGATACCGTAACGTCAATCGGCTACGGTGTTTTTTATTGCAGTCATATCACAAGCATTACACTCTCTGCAAATTTAAAATCAATCGGCTACGGTGTTTTTTATTGCAGTCATATCACAAGCATTACACTCTCTGCAAATTTAAAATCAATCGGCTCTTCTGTCTTTGAAAGTGCAACATTACCCAATATGAATATTGAGCTTCCGAGCGGTCTTAAGGAGATAGGCTCTAGCGCTTTTTATCAATGCACCGGTTTAACCGGTATCGTTATCCCGGATAGTGTCACAACTGTCGAAAAAAGGGCCTTTGAGTCTTGCAATAATTTGCAATCGGCAGTTTTGTCCGCAGGCATGACCGAGGTTCCGCCGGACATGTTCAGTTTCTGTAAATCTCTCACAACCGTAACAATTCCGAACGGTATCACTGCTATTGCGGCGGATGCGTTCACTCAAACCGGGTTAACATCGGTTTCGATACCGTCAAGCGTTAAGACAATAGGCACGAATGCTTTTAACGATGCACCGCTCACCTCTGTAAGCTTTGCCGAAGGACTTTCTGAAATCGGCAGTGGGGCATTTGCCAACACAAAAATTGTTTCGGTTGCATTGCCGGCAAGCTTGCTGACGTTGGCCGCCAGTGCTTTTAACAGCGATTCGGCTCTTAAGTCAATCAGCGTTCATGCAAACAACCCGAATTACATCAGTGACGAAAACGGCGTTTTGTATAACAAAGATAAATCACTTTTAATTCAATATCCTGTGGCAAGTCAAGCGACAAACTATACGATTCCGGACAGTGTAACGACAATCAGCAGTTACGCATTTTGTGGTGCAAAGTCACTCAGTTCGGTATCGTTTGGCCAAAATCTAACGACAATTGAAAACAATGCATTTGCAGGGTGTACGGGACTTGCCGATACAATCTTGACAATTAACGATGCCGTAGAGACAATCGGCGAATATGCGTTTTACTGCTGCGGACTCAAAGGCGTTATTTTAGGAAAACAGATCAAAAAGATCGGTTCGTTGGCGTTTTATCAGACCAGTCCGAGGCTTGCCGTGTATTACAAAGGAACAGAAGCTGAATGGAAGGCTATTGGAGCCTCCAATGCGTTTTGGGGTGCGGATTTTTCATACGAATACGGCACGATTTATAATGTTACCGGCATTTCTTTTGATGAAGAACGTACATTTATGGAAGTCGGTGCGCAAAGCACCCTTACCGCAAAGCTGCTCCCGAAAAAGGCAACAAACACCAATGTTATTTGGGAAAGCTCTGATCCAAGCGTTGCAACCGTTATCGGTTCGGGCAGCTCGGTTTCTGATTCCGATGTTTGTGTCAATGCCGCAGTCACACCGCTGCAAACGGGTACAACCGTTATCTCTGCAACGACCGAAGACGGCGGTTACAGAGCGGAGTGTACGGTTTATGTTATAAACGGTATCGTTCAAAGCGGTCAAATTCGTAGGGGCTATAAAGACGTGATATATGCCATAGATAACGATAATGTTTTACATATAGCCGGCAAAGGTGAAATGTATGACAGTTTTTATTCGGGTGATGACTTACCTTATGCAGACCGAAGGCAAGCGATTACCAAAGCAATCGTATATCCGGGTGTGACCACGCTTGGTAACTATATATTTAACGGTTGCAGCATGATGACCGAAGTGGAGCTGCCGAACACGATTACCTCAATCGGTGATCATGCTTTTGACGGCTGCAGCTCTCTTCAGTCTGTCCACATCCCGGCAAGTGTAACCGTTATCGGTTCCGATGCATTTTTGGGCTGCAATGCAGTCAGGGCATTTTCTGTAGATGCGGAAAACCAAAGCTATTGCGCGGACGAATACGGCGTTTTATTTGACAAAGAAAAGATTTTTCTGATCAAATACCCGGCGGCGTCCTCGACAACTTACTATAAAATACCGAGTAGTGTTTTAAGTTTATATAGAGAAAGCTTTGCAAATGCAGCGAACCTTAGCAGCATATTTATACATTATAATGCAAATATGAATTCTTTCTCCCAAAATACATTTAAAAACTGCAGCAACATTCAAGATGTATATTTTTCGGGCACAGAGTATAACTGGGAGAGGCTCACACGTTCCCATGACGCACTTGCAAAAGCAACAAAGCATTACAACGCGCCGGTGCCGATCGAAAGCATCACGCTCAATCAAAATGAGATTATTATGACACCGGGACAAACCGAAACGCTTACGGCAACCGTTTTGCCAAATGATGCCAATACGGCGGTTACGTGGAAAAGCAACGATACGAGTGTTGCAACCGTTGAAAACGGCGTGGTAACCGCAGTGGCAAAGGGCAGCACTTCTATCGTTGCCGAAGCATCGGACGGCAGCCACGTTGCGATGTGCGAAGTGATTGTCGGCACCGCCTTCGGCGATAATCTGATATATGCTGTCATAACCGGAAGCAGCACGGCCCTCACGACCCTTGTGATAGGCGGCAGCGGCGATATGCCGGCCAATGTGGGAATCGAGAACTATCCATGGTATAAAGACAGAGGGTCTATTAAAAATATCAGGATTACAGAGGGTGTTACCTCGGTAGGAAATTTTGCCTTTACCGGCTGCAAAGCAGATTATGTCACGCTTCCCGAAAGCCTTACAAAAATCGGAAGAAGGGCATTTTACGATTGCCAAAACCACTCGCTTACAATAGGCAAAAACCTGACCGAGATCGGCGATGACGCATTCGGTTCTGAGTTGGGATATGTTTCTGTTGCCGAGGAAAACAGTGCATTTTCGTCCGATCAGGACGGTGTTTTGTTTAACAAAGATCAAACAAAGCTGATTCTGTACCCGTCGCAAAACCAGAATGCCGTATATTATATACCCGAAGGCGTCACAACCATTGGCTCGTATGCGTTCAAAAAATGCGCATATCTTTGCGATGTTATTGCACCGCAAAGTCTTGCTGTGATTGAAAGCAATGCCTTTACAGAGTGCACGTATCATTGTGATCTGTTCCTGCCGAAGGGTCTTACAACCGTGGCTTTGGGCGCATTCGACCTCAATACATTCAGTAATGTGTACTATGCGGGCAGTGAACAGGAATGGACAAACATCACAGGATATGGGAACGTAAAAGCGTCAACAGTTCATTATAATGTTCCGAAATTTGTTCCGCTTCATGTCATTAACATTGAACAACAAGATCCCGCACAATTATCCATCGAACTGGTGCAGGGTGATACAATACCGCTTTCGGTCAGCTTTGATCCGGCCGATGCGTCAAATAAAAATATACAGTGGTCGTCAAACTGTAGCTATGTTGCTAAGGTTGATGCAAACGGAAATGTAAAGGCAACAGGTGTTGGCACCGCAACCATAAAGGCAACCAGTGCATGCGCAGCATGCAGCCGGAACGTTTATGCAACAATCAATGTTTCTGTCAAAGCTCCCCTTGCAGGCTCCGGCAAGTGCGGCGACAACATTAACTGGGAGCTTACCTATGAAGGCAAGCTTACATTAACCGGCAGCGGAGAAATGTCGGATTATGATTACGGCAATCAGGCTCCGTGGTACGGCAAAACCGTAACAAGCGTTGTTATGGACAGCAATATTACCAAAATAGGTAAGATGGCATTTTACGAATGTACCGGCCTTAAGTCAATCACGATTCCGCAAAATGTAACCGTTATAGGAGAAGAGGCATTTGGCGGCTGCAGCGGTTTAAATAGCATCAGCGTAGCAAGCGGCAATGCGGCGTTTTGTGTTTCGGGCGGTATTTTGTATAACAAAGCCATGACCGAAATTATAAAATGCCCTGCCGGTTATAGCGCAACCTCATTGACCATAGGCAATACGGTTACAACAATCGGTCTTGGCGCTTTTGAGGGATGCTCAAGCCTTCAAACGGTAACAATTCCGGCAAATGTCACAACGATATCAGACTTTGCGTTCGATAATTGTACATCAATCGAAACGGTACTGATTGACGAAAACAGCAAGCTGAAAACAATTGGTGACGGTGCTTTTTACGGCAATAATATTTCTGAAATCATTTTACCGAAAAGCATAACATCAATCGGTGGCAAAGCATTTTGGACCTCCAAGACATCGTCGCTTACGATTCGTTACCGCGGTACGGAGGCAGAATGGAACAACATTACATTGGGCGATCCTATTTCGTATGATCCGCCGATTATGGAATACAATTACGGCGCATATGTTCCCGTTTCCAAGATTACGCTTACGCCATCAACGGCTGCCGGTCTGCTTGGCGTTGGTGAGTCGCTTACGCTGTCGGCTTCTGTCATGCCGGAAAACGCAACCGACAAAACCATTGAGTGGGAAACGTCAGACAAAACTGTTGCAACGGTTCAAGACGGTGTTGTAACGGCGGTTACAAACGGCACTGCGGTTATCACCGCAAAATCCGCAAAAGACGGCGTAAGCGCAAGCTATACGGTGCAAGTCGTTTCAAAATGCGGAGATAATGCATACTGGAGCTTTGACGGCGAGACGCTTACAATTGAGGGCAGCGGCGCGATATATGATTATAGCACTTTGGCCGAAAACCGCCCGTGGAAAGCATGCGATGTACAAAAGCTCGTCATTGCAGACGGGATAACCCGAATCGGTAATGGGAACTTCAGTTCATACAGTAACCTTAAGTACGTCACGATTCCAAAGAGTGTGAAAGAGATTGGCAACTCAGCGTTTTCGGTTTGTTCTTCTCTGAAATTTGTTGACTTATCCGGTGTTGAAACAATCGGTGAGAATGCATTTTATGATTGCGAAAATCTTTACAGGGTAAACTTGGGAACAGCGCTTAAATCGATAGGAAACTATGCATTTTATAGATGCTATCGATTCAGTTCCGCAAATTATACCGGCACCGAAGCCGAATGGTCAAAGGTTAGTTTCGAACCTGCATATAATACGTCTTTCAGCGTTAGATGTGAAAGCGTCCTTATGCCGATTCAGGTTGTGGGAACAGTACAGGGCGGTAAAGGCGAATTGATTGTTAAGCCTGAAATTCACGGAGATTCCGAAGGCAAGGTGCTCGTCGTTGCAGGATACGATTACGGCAAGCTCGTTGACTTGTATATCGGAGAAGTTGGTGTAGCAGACACGATTACGCTTTCGGGTGACTATTTTAGTGAAGTAAAACTTACCGTATGGGATAGTGCCGAAAATATGAAACCGCTTTCTCAAGTATCATCTATAAGCGATCAAAGCTTTGAAGAACCTACCTATTGAGTATAGCGTTTTAAGAACGGACTAAATTAAGTTATATAACCGTGGCCAAGCAGGTGCTGTATCAAGATGTGCTGCAGAGGCTTTTGGATAAGCACTTTGAATCGGTCGATTTGAAGTCCTATTACACAAGTCAGCTGGCAAAGCTGGAGAAGGCAGAGCTGCCGCAGGATTTACCGCTGTTGTTCGATTTTCAAAAAAAGCTTTTACGTGTGCTTGCCCTAAAGTGTGATATGGGGATTCGCTTAAGGCGTGATTATATTGCAAAGGACAAACAGGCGCTTTTAAAGGATTGTGAGGATATTCGTAAGCTGAAGCAGGCTATGCAAAGTCTGCACAAAGCCATGTCCTGTTTGTGGCTTTCCAATAACAAAGCCATCGGGCTTGATCGGATTGACCTGCGCTTTGGCGGCGTTATGCTGCGGTTGGATCGTGCCGCAGAGCGTGTGACAGATTACGTAAACGGCAAAACAGAACGGCTGGAGGAGCTGGATGAGCCGCGCCTTATGTATGCAACCGATGAATTTATGTGCAGCCAGTATTCGGCTAACTTTATGACGGTTTCGGTATAAAAACATATAACAAACAATTTTGGTTACAAGCAGCTGCGATTAAGCGGCTGCTTGTTTTCGTTTATATCGTAAAGTGGGATTATTTTGAATAAAACCGGCTTGTCTTTCATAGGATGAAATGACGGGAGGTTTTGATGATGGCCGATTTGGATGCATTAAAAAATGTTGATATTCGCACGGTTGATAAGTCTGCGCTTACTGACATCAGCAGTGTCAAAATAAATCCCACAGACAGTCCCGAAAAGAAAATGAAGAACTATATCGAGCAAATAAAAAATCCGTATTGTTTTTTATGCAACGGCTATGCGGTAAAGGTTGAATTTGCAAATACGGACAGAACAATTGAGGACTGTTTTTCGGATTATATTGAAAGCTTAATGTAGAGGATTTTTTATGCCTAAAACAAAACTATTTTATGCGGTTCTTTACCTTCGCCTTTCTAAAGAGGACGGGGATAAAGAGGAAAGCTACAGTATCTCAAATCAGCGCGATTTGGGACTTGATTATTTGAGTAATCATCCCGAAATCAAGCTTGTTCACACTCTGGTTGATGATGGATTTACAGGTTCAAATTTTGAAAGACCGAGTTTTCAAAAGATGATAGAACTGATAACGAAAGGCAAGATTAACTGCGTTAGGGTGAAGGACTTGTCCCGCTTTGCAAGAGATTATGTCGGTTCGGGATATTATCTTGAGAAGCTGTTTCCGTCAATGGGCGTCCGATTTATTTCGATCAATGATGCGATTGATTTTTTGACGGATGACAGTGCAAACACAAAGCTGATTATGGCTTTTAAAAATGTGTTAAATGATTCATATATCCGTGATATTTCGGTCAAAATAAGAAGCCAGTTTGAAATTAAACGCAAAAAAGGTGAATACATAGGCGCTTTTGTGACATACGGTTATCTGAAATCGGAAGAAGATAAGCACAAGCTTGTTGCAGACCGGGATGCCGCCGAAATCATAAAATCCATTTTTCGTATGCGTATGCAGGGGATCAGTGCATCCGCTATTGCCGATACATTAAATGCTACCAACGTACCGTCCCCGGCGGAGCATAAAAAGGAGTTGGGCAGCAATTTCAGCGCCAATCTGCAAAAGCGGCATGAGGCAAAATGGTCGGCCAAGGCTGTGATTCGCATACTTAAAAATGAAATCTACACGGGAACACTGATTCAAGGCAAAAACACAACGGCAAATTATAAGGTCAAAAAAGTGATTGAACGGGATCGATCCGAATGGTCGGTTATTCCGAATCATCATGAGGCAATTATATCAAAGGAACAATTTGACACGGTTCAAAAGCTTATCGCAAATGATACAAGGGTCAAACCGGGCAACAAAACACCGTATTTATTTTCGGGCTTTATCGAGTGTGCCGATTGTCATTCCTCACTTGTCAGACGATGCAATCATTCGAATGGTAAAACGTATGCTTACTATATGTGTTCAACAAACAAACTCGGCTTGGGCTGTTCTTCTCATCGGGTGAATGAAAAAGTGCTGCATACAGCGGTTTTGACGGCCGTCAATACATATTGCAAAAATATATCGGATTTGTCCGCCAGGCTAAATCGCATTTCGCCGGATAAAATAAAAACGGCACAAATGAAAAGGATAGATGATGCCGAACAGAAAAAGAAAAATGATATTGATGATTTAAAACGCACAATATCGGTTGTCAAAGCAAGATGCTTGAAAAATCTTGAAACACAGGCTGCCTGCAATGAAATCTGTGCCGATATTGATACTGAAATTGCAAGGCTTGAAGATGAAATCCTTGCATTGTCGGTTGAAAAAAATAATGTTCTGCGTGAATACGAAAAAAATGTTGCGTGGATAGCGGCATTGTCTCAAACGGGTGCGTTAAAAGAGCTGAATCGGACGGTATTGGCAGGGCTTGTTGACAGGATTTATGTGTATGAGGATAAAAGAATTGTCATTCGGTTTCGTTATCGGGATCGGTATGAGGAACTGTTAAAATTTGAGCAAAAACTAAATAAGGAGGCTGTGTAAGTATGGCAAGAAAAAGCAAACGAATGATTGCTGCCGAACAAGCGGCTCCTTTAACCGGTCATATTTATCATGTTGCGGTATATGTAAGGCTATCTGTTGAAGATACATATTATAAAAACGGGACGGATTCTCTTTCTAATCAAGAAGAAATGGCACGAGACTATCTGAAAGACAAAGCCGATATGAAGCTGTATAAGGTTTATTCGGATAACGGCGAAACAGGCTCTAATTTTGAACGGCAAGGCTTTCGGGATATGATGTATGATGTTTATAACGGGAAGGTCAATTGCATTATCGTGAAGGATTTATCACGCTTTGGGCGGGAATACATCGAAATGGGCGACTATCTTGAGAAAATCTTTCCGCTTATAGGTGTACGGTTTATCGCAATAAACGATCATTATGACAATAATGTGACGTCGTTTGATATTTCCGTTCCGATTAAGAATATCATTAATACACTGTATGCAAAAGACTTGTCTAAAAAATCTGCGGCAGCGCTTAGAATAAAACAGCAAAGCGGCGCATTTATCGGCTCATATGCGGCTTATGGGTATATGAAATCCAAGGAAGATAAACACAAAATAGTGGTTGATGAAGAAACCGCGCCTGTTGTTCAAATGATATTTGAGTGGAAGGCACAAGGCTTTGGTTACTCGTCAATATGCAGAAAGCTATACGATAGGGGCATTATGCCGCCTTGCCGATACAGATATGATAAAGGCATTATAAAGGATAAAAAGTATGCCGACAGTGTATTTTGGAGAACGCATACCATCAAAACAATTCTTGAAAATGAAGTATATATCGGCAATATGGTACAAGGCAGAAGGAAATCACGATTTTTTGACGGTATGGGCGAAATCAAGGTTGATAAACGAGATTGGTCTGTTGTTCAAAACACACATGAACCGATTATATCGCAAGAATTGTTTGATACGGTTCAAAAACAGCTTACGGCAGCAAGAGAACACTATTATAGCAACCTCGGCAAGTATAACAAGGTAAGCAAGCAAGAAAATATTTTTAAGAAAAAGGTTGTCTGCGGCGACTGCGGAGCACCTTTAATACGATATAAGAGCGTGAAACCTGAGAACAAGAATATGGTGCATTATTCTTACATTTGTCCACATCATGCTTTATATCCTACACGGTGCGGTTTTTATTCAATTCCTGAGAATGATTTAAAGAAAATTGTGATGGATTCGATTCGAATGCAACAGTCATATCTGTCTGATATGGACACTATGTTTTTGAACATTGCAAACAATACGGCGGTCAAGAAAAAGCAAGCAAGCCTTACAAGAGCGATACGTGACAGTCTTGCAAATATTTCATATATTAAAACAAGCCGCATCCGTATGGCTTCCGATTTGGCAAAGGGGCTGATCTTTGATGAAGAATTTACTTTTGCCAAAGCCAAAATTGACGAGCAGCTTCGCACAGAAACCGAAAAGCTTAATGAAACACGAAAAAAGCTTGACAAATTCAATGCAATCATATCGGCATCGAAATGGATTCGTGTATTCAAGAAATATCACGACGCAAAATTTTTAACGCGGGACATGGTTGAAGCGTTTATCGAAAAAATTATCATATATCCCGATAAGCGCATAGAAATCGTGTGGACGTACCGTGATAAGCAATCCGAACTGATGTCGCTCATCCGCGGAGGTGAGGCAATTGCCTGAGCAATATGTGATTGTGAAATACTTGAGGCTATCATTGGAGGATGGGGATAAAGAGGAAAGTGACAGTATCGCAAATCAACGAAATCTGCTTGACTATTATATACATCAGATTTTTAAAGACAGAAGTGTTGAAGTGATTGAAATAACCGATGACGGATATTCCGGTACAAATATGAACCGGCCGGGCATAAAAAGATTGCTTGTTTTAGCAGAAACCAAACAAATAAACTGTGTTATGGTTAAGGATTTTTCAAGATTTGCAAGAGATTATATTGAAGTCGGACGGTATTCGGAACAAAAATTTCCCGAATGGCAGATACGCTTCATTGCTGTAAATGACGGATACGACAGCAATGATTTTCGCGGCATGACGGGCGGCATTCATATGGCTTTAAAAAGCATTGTGTATACCATGTATAGCCGCGATTTATCCGAAAAAGTAAAAAGCGCAAGAAAAGTATTGGAAAAGCAGGGGAAGTATTTTGCGCCGTACGCTTTTTACGGATATAATAAATCGCCCGATGATACACACAAGCTTATGATTGATCCCATTGCCGCAGAGGTTGTTAAGAAAATATTTGCATTAAGAGCATCAGGTACGGGCACCAAGGAAATTGCGTATATTCTGAATGAGGATCAAATTCCGGCACCATCGGCATATAAAAAGATGTGTGATTCGTGCATGAGAGATTGGAATACGGTATGCGATGATTGCAATTGGAGCGCCGGAGGTGTGAACCGTATCCTTCGGGATGAACGTTATACCGGTAAGCTGATCGCTCACAAATCGGAACGCGTGGCGGTCGGCAGTTCAAAAACACGTTTGGTCGAGCCTGCAAAAAGAATTGTTGTCGAACATACGCATGAAGCTATTATTTCAAAGGAATTGTTTCAATCGGTGCAAGGCATGAGGGGAAAAAGGAGGTCTGTACAAAAAGATAACTCTTTTGCAACAGGTTTGGTGCATTGCGGTGCGTGCAGGCACATCATGCGCACATCTTATTCATTGGCAAAAGGCAAAAGCTTTCGGTGCAAGTATAAAGATTTTACGGCAGAGAATCATTGTTTTAAGGAAAGTATCTGTGAGGGTGACTTAATCACCGTTTTAAAAAGGCTCACGACAACAGAGCTTGAAAAAACGGTTGATATTGACAAGGCGCAGAAAAAAGCCGATACGCTTATGCAGAAACATAAAAAAGCGATACAAATGCTTCAAAATGATGCAGACAGTGAGAAGAAAAGGAAATTGACGGAATACATAAGACTCACCAAAAATGAAATCTCAGAAGAAAAATTTATCAGAAACCGAGCAGAAATTGATAAACGGATAGAGCGATTGAATCAAAAAATACAAGCAATCCTGCATCAAAGCATAGCGGAGGCTGATATTTCGGTTTTAAATCTTTTCGGCCAATTTGTTGCTGCCGACAGTATGGACAGTGACAGGATTCGAGATTTGGTTAAAGCAATTTATGTTTACAATGACCGAAGAATTGAAGTCGTGTGGAATTTTAGGGATACTTTCAGCCTGTGACGTTTACGCATGAAATACACAAGAGCAAAATTTAGCTTTTGTGCATTTCGGAGAAAGTCAAAAGAGAAAGATTTTTTTTGTTCCCTTATCTGACAAGATAAGATGACGGGTGGAGCGGACTCAGCTTTGACCGTCCCGGTTTTAAAGAGCTGCTTTTTATGATTGAGCATAAGCAGATTGATACGGTGATCACAAAGGATTTATCTCGCTTAGGGCGCGATTACATACAGACCGGTTACTATTTGGAGCACTTTTTTCCCTTGCACAACATACGTTACATTGCCGTAAGTGACGGCATAGATACGGGGGCGAAGCATCCTACGGATGATTTAAGTCCGCTGCGTGCTGTTTTTAACGATATGTATGCAAAAGACATCAGTAAAAAGGTTCGGGCGGCGCTGACGGCAAAAAAGAAAAACGGCCAGTTTATCGGCAGCCGTGCGCCGTACGGCTACCGAAAGGATCCGCAAAACCATAACCGACTGCTTTTGGACGCGCCTGCGGCAGCCGTTGTGCGGCGTATTTTTCATGAGTTTATAAGCGGTCTGTCTCTTGCGGAAATTTGTGACGGCCTTACCGGGGAGAAAATTGACGCACCGGCCGTATATGCAGGGTATGGGCATAATACGGCCTGGAACATCGGCACGGTGCGCCGTATTGTCTCTAATCCTACGTATGCCGGGCATTTGTGCCAAAACAGAAGTCGGAAAATCAGCTATAAGCTGCAAAAGAAAACAGATTTGCCGCCGAGTGAATGGATTATAACATCGAATACGCATGCGCCCGTTGTTTCTTGGAGTGTTTTTGAATGTGCCCGAAAGCGGCTTGAGCAGACGGGGTATCAAAAGCAAAAACGCGGCGGCAGCACACATAACTTAAGCGGATATGTTTTTTGCGCGGATTGCGGAAAGCCGATGACCTTTGTACAGGAATCGGAGAAGCGCTGTTATTTGGTATGCAGCGGATGGAAGCGACCCAAGGAAAAACGAACCTGTGCGCGGTCGCACTGCATCCGTGAAGATGCTGTGGAAAGAGCCGTGACGGATGGAGTGCGGCGCTGTCTTGACACCGTTTCGGTGGGGAAGCTTGCACAGCTATGCAAACAGAAGGAAGCAGAGGGAGAAGATAGCGTCATACAGAATGAAACGGAAAAAAATATACGAAAATGCCGGGATGTAGCTTTGCAGCTATATAAAGACAGGGCAGAGGGAAAAATCAGCGAAGAAAGCTTCGGCGCGTTATTATCCTCCCTTGAAGCAGAACGAAAGATATACGAAAACGAAAGAGAAAGGCAACTAAAAGCATCGGCAGATAAGCTGCAGAAACGGGCAGAACGACTTTTGCATTGTAATGATGATACTTTGCCGCTGCTGCTGAGAATACTCATTGATACAATCGAAATCGGTTCGGAGAAAGACATCAAAATCCGCTTTACATGTAAATCCCCCTATGTGTAGCACATAGGGGGGGGATTTACACAAGCTATTACATATCCGTTTCATGCAGCCACAGCGCAGCGGAAGCATCGGACGGCATACGGAAGTCGGCACGCGGTGAAAGCGTAACCGAACCGATTTTCGGCCCGTCGGGCAGGCACGAACGCTTGAATTGGTTTTGAAAAAAGCGTTTGATAAACGTGCGCAGAACATCGGTTATATGCGCCTTATCATATTTGCCCTTAAACGCATGACAAGCCAAGAACAGAATTTTGGCAGGCGTATAACCGAAACGAAGGAAGTAGTATAAGAAAAAGTCGTGCAGAATATAATCGCCTAAAATTTCCTCGGTTTTCTGTGCAATTTCGCCATCGTCATCCATCGGCAAAAGTTCGGGGGAGACAGGCGTTTCCAGCACGTCTTGGAGTGTTGCCCGGATTTCTTCGTTTTGGCTGTCGCGGCCGATCCAGTCCACCAAATGGCGCACCAGTGTTTTGGGAACACCGGCATTGACACCGTACATGGAAATATGATCACCTGCATAGGTTGCCCAGCCCAAGGCAAGCTCAGATAAATCACCCGTGCCGATGACCATGCCGCCGGCCTGGTTTGCCAAATCCATTAAAATCTGCGTCCGTTCGCGTGCCTGCGTGTTTTCGTACGTCACATCCGTTACGCTTGGGTCGTGGCCGATGTCTTTAAAATGCTGCAAGCAGGCATCCTTAATGCGGATTTCGCGTATGGTCGTACCCAACAGCTGCATAAGCTTTTGCGCGTTTTGCAGGGTGCGTCCCGTTGTGCCGAAGCCGGGCATGGTGACGGCCAAAATGTCGGTTCTCGGCTTTTTTAATATGTCCATGGCGCGTGCGGTAATCAGCAGTGCCAATGTCGAATCCAAGCCGCCGGAAATGCCGATAACGGCTGTTTTTGCCCCTGTATGGCGCAGTCGTTTGGCCAGTGCGGTTGACAGGATGTTATAAATTTCTTCAAATCGCAAATCACGGTTCACGCCGGGGGCCGGAATAAAGGGCTGCGGCGAAAAACGGCGTGTTAAGGCAAAATCCTTTGCGGAAAAGGGTGCAAAGGATACCTCGTTTGGCAGCACGCTTTCACGCTCTGCCATAAAGGTATTGGAACGTCTCCTGTCTGCACGGATGCGGCCTAAGTCAATATCGGTATAATATATAGCGCTTTCAAACGAAAGATTTTGTTCGTCCAGTAAAACGGCTCCGTTTTCGGCCGTTAAAACATGGCCGCAATAGACTGTGTCGGTTGTGCTTTCGCCTGCGCCGGCCGATGTATATACATAAGCACAGTGTGACGAAAAAGAGCGCTGCTGTACCAGAAGCCGCCGATATTTTTGCTTGCCGATGACGGCATTGCTGGCAGAAAGATTCAGTATAATTTCCGCACCTGCTCTTGTCAGATCGGCCGAAGGCGGTGCGCTGACCCATAAATCCTCACAAATTTCTACGGCGAGCTTAACCTGGCCGTTTGTAAAAATTTGTGTACCGAACGGTACGGCTTGTCCGCAAAGCGTAACGGTTGTTCTTTTGGCATCCTGTGCGGCAAAAAACCAACGCTGTTCGTAAAATTCGCCGTAATTCGGCAGATATGCTTTGGGAACAACCCCTAAAATGATACCGTTTTGCAAAAGAACCGCACAATTATACAGATGCTGACCGTCTGAAACGGGCAGCCCGACGGCAATTAAAATTTGGGTGCCGGCCGATGCGGCCAAAATGCCGGAAAGGGCATGCTCGGCGCCTTGAATTAGTGCATCGTTCATAAATAAATCGGCGCAGGAATAACCGGTCACGGAAAGCTCCGGGAACAGAATGACATCTGCCTGTGCGTCGGCGGCTTTGCCGATCAGGCGAATGATTTCCGCTGCGTTGTATGCAGGATCGGCAACCTTCAGTTCCGGCACGGCAGAGGCTACCTTGATAAAGCTGAATTGATTCATACATATCACTCCATTGTCTTTTATGCAATTTATAAGTCTTACGGTAAGGATTCGCAAAACACATCGGAACAAAAGCCGATTAGGCTTTTGAACTAACACTGTGTTTATTATACCACATTTTACTCTTATGTGAACATTTTTCTTTTAAAAATGCAAAAAAATTATCCAAAATATCATCCGCCCCGCCGGGTTTTGAAGCAAGGTCAATCAAAAGCACATCTTTTGCAGCCGATGCAAGGGTGTTTTCGTCAAATAAAAGAGCCGGAACGGTGTTAAAAACAATTTGAAAATCGGATATAACATCGGGGATGTCTTTTGTATGTACCGCGGTATAGCCAAAGGCAGAAATCGTACTTAAATCGCTGAAGCGTCTGGCGGCAACCGTCACGTGTGCGCCCAACCCCTGTAAAAAGTGTGCCAGAATTTTAGAAATCCGTCCGAATCCCGTTACAAGGCAATTTGCACCGTTTAAGGTAAACGGCGTTTCACGCAGGGCAATTTCAATAGCGCCTTCTGCCGTGGGGACGGCGTTGGCGGCCGCAAATTCGTCTCGCTTTGCGTAATCAACATAAGGAAGGGTAGCTTGCTCCAGCATTTCGCACAGCTCCTGCGGCAGCTTGCCGCCGAACAGCATTTGATCTGCCGTTATATGCCGAATGACATCGCCGGCAAAGATTGTTCCGTCGTATAAGGGTGTGCGCAGCAGGCCGTTACCTTCTGAAACGGGAAGCGGCAGCACAATGTATCGGCTGCAGGCTGCGGCTTCGCGGAGATTTTCACAAAGGCTTGCCTGCTGCGGAATATTTTGCGAAGCATTAAAGCCAAACATGTGAACCTCCATACCCAAACGGCACAGCTGTGATGCAACAGCCAGGTTTCTTGCGTCTCCGCCTATTATTGAAAAACTATTTCGCTTCATGGTGTGCTCCTTTACATCCAGAACTTCATATTACATAGTATGATAAAAGGTGCAAAGCAGTGCGTATTTTTTTAAGGCGCAACATTTAGTGCCTTTATCATGGATTTTAACGGTATTTTGCGGTTTTTGTTTGAATTACCACTTGCCAAATGCGTTGCATTGTGATACAATTAAATATGTTGTTTTATAAAAAATAATAGCTTTTGCGGACCGGTATTCAAGGGGGATGGTCATAATGAAAAAAATAACGGTATTTTTGCTTTTGCTCTTGGTGCTGTTCGGCACGGCGGGATGTGCGTCCCGAAATGATTCTTTGCTGCCGGGACATTCGGCAGATGCCGTGCGTACCTTTGCACCGTCAGCGTCCGCATCGGCCACAAGCGCACCTGCCAAAAAAGGCATTTTGCAAAGCCTTCCTTCACCATCGGGAGATAAAACAGCCTATATTTTTACCATGAATGCCACGGCAGAGCAGGTTGTATACGAATTAACAATTTTAGATAAAAGCACACCCTTTAACTATGAGGAGAGCGCTGTACTGTATGCCTCTCCGCTGTTGTTTGACATTGAATGGGGCGATGACACTACCTTAATGGTATCATTAAACGAAAAGGAAACAAATGACCCGACACCCGTCACATCCGACGGTGTTATGGTCATGTTCGGTCGTGTTTCAACGGCAAAGCCCTGAAGCAGGACGGATGGGAGCCAAGCATGCAAAAAAAGAAATGGACACTGCGCCCTGCGCAGGGCAGCAGAGCCGATATTTTGGATTTAAGCAATACGTATCAAATACCGCCGCTGGTGGCGATGATTTTAAATAAACGCGGAATAACAGATCCGGCAGAGTTTTTATCGCCAACCCTCTCCGTTATACATGACCCGTATCTGCTGCGCGACATGCGCCCGGCCGTAGAACGCATTGTATCGGCTTTAAAAAATCATGAACGCATTGCCGTATATGGTGATTATGATGTAGATGGGATTACCTCTACCGCATCGCTGGTGCGTTTTTTGCAGGCGTGCGGCGGGGATGTTTTTTACTATATTCCCGACCGTAAGCAAGAAGGGTACGGCGTGAACAGTGGTGCAATTGACCGCATCTCGGCACAGGGTGCCAAGCTTTTAATTACGGTGGACTGCGGCATTACGGCGGTTTTAGAGGTGGAGCATGCCGGGCAAGTCGGCATGGATGTGATTATAACCGATCATCATGAATGTCAGGCGCATTTGCCGCAGGCGGTCGCCGTGATTAATCCCAAACGGCCGGACTGTGACTATCCTTTTAAGCTTCTGGCCGGCGTTGGGGTTGTGTTTAAGCTTATGCAGGCCTTAACCGACGCATTAAATCTTGACAAAGACGCTTTTTTTGAAATTTATGCCGAAATTGCGGCCATCGGTACAATAGCCGATGTGATGCCGCTTTTGGGTGAGAACAGAGCCTTGGTTACATACGGTCTGGCACATCTTGCACACAGCCAAAACTACGGCTTGCGTGCTTTAATCCGGCAAGCCGGGTTAGATGCGCATCGTTTGACGGCCGGTTCTGTAAGCTTTGCACTGGCACCGCGCATTAACGCAGCAGGACGCGTGGGTGACCCTAAAAACGCCGTCAAAATGCTGCTTTGTGATACTATGACAGAAGCTGCGGATTATGCCGCGATATTGGATGAAGAAAATCGCGCAAGACAGCAGGAGGAACAGGAAATTTTAAACCAAGCCCTTGCCATGATCGAAAGCCGCAGAGCGTTTGAAAGCGAGTCGGTTCTGGTCTTGGCAGGCTCCGGCTGGCATCATGGCATTATCGGTATTGTAGCGTCTAAAATTACGGAACGCTTTTACAAGCCGTGTATTTTAATCAGTCTGGACGAGGGCATCGGCAAAGGGTCGGGACGCAGCATTAAAGGCTTTAACCTTTTTGCGGCGCTTTCGGCATGCGGTTCGCACTTGCTTAAATTCGGCGGTCATGAGCTTGCGGCAGGACTGACGGTAGAAGAAGACAAGATAGATGATTTCCGCACGGCCGTCAATGCATATGCGGCTTCTGTTTTGACAGAGGAGGATATGATTCCCGAATTATGGATTGATGCAAATTTGCCGGTTGAATATATGAATTTAAAGACAATTCAAAAGCTTTCGGTTATGGCACCGTACGGCATGGGCAACCCCGCGCCGATATTTGCATCTGCAGCGCTGTCGGTGCGTGAAATCCGCACAATGAGCGAGGGTAAGCACCTTCGTTTAACGCTTACAAAGGGTCGGTACCTTATATCGGCTGTCGGATTTTCGATGGGGGAATGGGCAGAGATCTTACACCCCGGTGATTTGATTGATATTGCATTTAATTTAGAGATAAACCGATACCGTGGCACGGAACGGGCACAAATTTTGTTAAAGGATTTACGTTTTTCGGCTCAATAGACAGATTATGCTGCAAATCGGAAAGGAGTTCTTATGGAAGAACGGAATGCAGAGCACACATTTGAAGCCTTGGTTGCAAGGGTAAAAGAATATAATCCCAAGATGGATTTTGATAAGCTGACAAGGGCTTACGAGCTTGCCAAACGCGCGCATGAAGGGCAGCTGCGCAACACGGGAGAGCCGTATATCATCCATCCGATTGCTGTTGCACAGATTTTGGCAGACCTTGAGCTTGACTGTGACAGCTTAGTCGGTGCGCTTTTGCACGATGTTGTAGAGGATACGGACTATACCATTGCCGATGTAACACGGGAATTTGGCGACAGTGTGGGTATTATTGTTGACGGTGTGACCAAGCTGAGCAAAATTCAATATACGACAAAGGAAGAGCAGCAAATCGAAAACCTGCGTAAAATGTTTTTGGCGATGGCTAAGGATGTTCGCGTTATTTTGATCAAGCTGGCAGACAGACTGCACAATATGCGAACTCTGAAATACATGAGCGAGGATAAACAGCGCGAAAAAGCACGTGAAACGTTAGAAGTGTACGCTGCGCTGGCGCATCGGCTCGGTATGTCTAAAATCAAATGGGAACTGGAGGATTTATCGCTGCGCTACCTAGACCCTGTGGCATACCGCGAAATTGCGGAGTCCATCAGTCAAAAGCGCAAGGAGCGCGAAAAATATATTGATGACATTATTGAAACCTTTCGCCAAAAGCTGGCAGAGCTGGGGATTCATGCACAGCTGATGGGACGTGCCAAGCATTTTTACAGCATTTTCAGAAAGATGTATACCCAGAACAAGAGCATAGATGAAATTTACGATTTGTTTGCCGTTCGTGCCATTGTGGACAGCGTGAAGGATTGTTATGCCGTTTTGGGCATGGTGCATGAGCTTTACTATCCGATTCCGGGACGGTTTAAGGACTATATCGCCATGCCGAAGCCCAACATGTACCAGTCCCTTCATACAACTGTTATGGGACCGAACGGGATTCCCTTTGAGGTGCAAATCCGCACACAGGAGATGCACAAGGTTGCCGAGTTCGGTATCGCGGCACACTGGAAGTACAAAGAAGGTGTGTCGGGCAAAACCGATATGGATGAAAAATTGGCCTGGATCGGTAAAATTTTGGAAATTCAAAATGAAACAGTCGATTCGGACGATTTTATGCGTACACTGAAGATTGACTTGTTTGCCGATGAGGTATTTGTTTTTACCCCCAAAGGCGACGTCATTAATCTGCCGGCCGGATCGACACCCATCGACTTTGCCTTTGCCATTCACAGCGCCGTGGGCTGCCGCATGGCAGGGGTGCGCGTGAACGGTAAAATCGCAACGCTTGAATATAACCTGCAAAACGGCGATATTGTGGAGATTATGACTTCTTCGGCCGTACACGGCCCCAGCCGTGACTGGCTGAAAATTTGCAAGACTTCTCAGGCCCGGACAAAAATTAACCAATGGTTTAAAAAGGAAGGCCGAGAGGAAAACATTTTGCGCGGCAAAGAAATGGTAGAGCGCGAGCTGAAGCATATCGGTATGACATCCGCGCAGCTTTTAAAGCCGGAATGGATCGATTTGATTTTGAAAAAATACGGCCTGCATACAACGGATGATATGTACGCGGCCATCGGCTACGGCGGGATTACGGTTAATAAAATTATGTCACGCCTGAAAGAGGAATACCGTTTGGCGCATAAGAATGATGTTGTGCTTCAAAAGCCGATGACACAGCAGAAAAAACGCAAAAACACGTCAAACGGCATTGTGGTGGAAGGCATCGACAACTGTCTGGCACGGCTTTCGCGCTGCTGTAATCCCGTTCCGGGTGATCCGATTGTCGGTTATATCACACGCGGCCGCGGCGTTTCGGTGCATCGTGCCGACTGCCCGAATATTAAAGCCGAGGAGAAAAATTCTGCCGATGCAGGGCGGTTAATTCCTGTCTATTGGGAGGATGAATATACAGGAAAATCATCTTATTTAACTGAAATTCAAATTATGGCATACGACCGACAGGGGCTTTTGGCGCAGATTACGAATGTTTTGTACGATATGAAAATTTTAATTAATTCTGTGCACACAAAAACCACAAAGGAACAAATTGCCATTATGAACATTACCATCGAGATCACATCGAAGGAACAGCTGGAGCAGGTTGTGAAAAAGCTTTCCCGTTTGGGCGGTGTGTTTGAAGTCACAAGAAATAACGCTTAGGCACAACTTGTGCCTAGGTGCGGCAGAATGGAGAATTTTATGATATTGGAAACATTAACGGTAGGAAAAATGCAGGAAAATTGTTATCTGGCAGGGGATCCGAAGGCTCTTTTGGTGATTGACCCCGGTGACGAAGCGGAAAAAATTATAGCGCATATCCGTGAAAAGGAATATTGTGTTGCATATGTTGTTTTAACGCATTGCCATTATGATCATATCGGCGCGGTTGCGGATGTGCTGGAGGCAACCGGAGCCAAGCTTGTGATGGGCAAGGCTGAAAGGGATAATTATTTTGACCGTCATGTGAGTCTTTGCGGTTATTTCGCATCCATGCCGAAACTGTGTGAGCCGGATGATCTCCTTGCGGACGGTGATGTGATTATGGCCGGTGCATACAATTTTACGGCAATCACCACACCGGGACATACAAGCGGTTCTCTCTGCCTTTTGTGCGGCAGAACCCTTTTTTCGGGCGATACGCTGTTTTATGGCAGTATCGGCCGTGCAGATTTTCCGAGCGGTAACTTAAAAACACTTGTGCATAGTGTAAAGGATAAGCTCTTTACATTGCCGGATGACGTAAGAGTATACCCGGGTCATGGCTGCTCGACGACTATCGGCTACGAAAAGGAGTATAACGAAGTATATGAATGGGAAAAACACTGCTAACCCTTGGGGAGGGATTCAAAGCGTCCGCCCGGTGAAACGTGTGCTTCAAATGCTGGATGACGGGATGGATGCACAAAGCATCCGTAAGGCTCTGCAAGCGGACTTTGGCGTGTCAGATGAAAAAATTACGCTGGCTTTATCGGTTGCCGAATCGGAACGAACGCTTTTGCAAAGTATATCGCAGCGCGATGCAGGCCTTTATATTGATATTCCGTTTTGTCCGACGCGCTGTGCGTATTGCTCCTTTGTCTCTATGAGCGCAGACCGCATGACCGAGTTTGCCGAACCCTATTTGGCTGCGTTGTACAGGGAGTTGGATGCAATCGGACGGATTGTAAAGGATTTAGGCTTTACAATTAAAACCGTATATATCGGCGGCGGTACGCCGACAACCTTGATGGCTTTGGAGCTGGATAATCTGCTTTACAAAATACAGTCGGTATTTGATCTGTCCGCTATGACTGAATTTAGCATTGAAGCCGGGCGGCCGGATACCATTACCGATGAAAAGCTTTCTGTTATGGATAGAAGAGGGGTAACGCGCGTCAGTGTTAATCCGCAGACGATACATGATAAAACACTTCAAATCATCGGCCGCAAGCACTCGGCCGAGGCTGTTTTTCGTGCTGTGGATTTGGTGCGCAAGCATCAAATTCCGGTGCTGAACATGGATGTGATTGCCGGCCTGCCCGGCGAAACCTTGCAGGACTTTCAAAAAACGCTAGAAGCGGTCACGGCCTGTCGGCCGGAGAATATAACCATTCATACCATGAGCATCAAGCGTGCATCGCAGCTGAAACAGGATGCGTTTCAGCCATCTGCAGGAGCCCATAGAACAGCGGCCGAAATGCTGGCGTTTGCACATCCGTACATGATGCAAAACAGATATAAAGGCTATTACCTTTACAGACAAAAGAACACCCTGGGAAACCTTGAAAACACAGGATTTTGCCTGCCGGGGACAGCATCTTTGTATAATGTCGGCATGATGGAGGAGTTTTTGCCCGTGTTCGGCGCAGGTGTCGGCGCGGTAACAAAGCTTGTGCGGCCGGGACGGATTGAGCGGATTTTTAACGTGAAGGATGTCAGTGAATACATAAAACGTCAGGCCGAAATGCGCGAAAGAAAACAATATGCGTATACATTTTATGAAACTCGAAATGCGGATTCATAAAAAAATTGACAAATTCGACAACTTAGTGTATGATATTCTTATGTCATTGATTTATTGCATAGCGAAAGGGTGAACCGATATGAAATGTCCATACTGTGAATATGCGGAAAGTAAGGTTATTGATTCGCGTCCTACCGATGAGCACGAGGCGATTCGCCGCCGACGTGAATGTTTAAGCTGCGGTAAACGGTTTACAACGTACGAAAAGGTGGAAAACATTCCGCTGATGGTCATCAAAAAAGACGGTTCCCGTCAGATGTTTGATTCGCAAAAGCTTTTAAACGGCATTATGCGCGCCTGCGAAAAACGGCCTGTTTCGACAAATGATATGGAGCGTGTGGTGAACGAAATTGAAACGGCATCGCAGAATTTTATGGAGCGTGAAATCAAAAGCGATCGGCTTGGTGAAATGGTTATGGAAAAGCTGAAGGATTTGGATGAGGTTGCCTATGTTCGGTTTGCCTCGGTTTATCGCGAATTTCGTGATGTCAATACTTTTGTGGAAGAAGTCAATAAGCTGCTGAAGAGGTAAAAACATGTTTAATATAACCGGGGATTGGAATGAAATTTTAGCGCCTGAGTTTGAAAAGGATTATTTTAAAAAGCTGTGGCAGCAGGTAGAAGCCGAATACGAGCGCGGTCCTGTATATCCTGCCAAGGAAAATATTTTTAACGCACTTCGTTATACGCCGTATCACGATGTTAAAGTGCTGCTTTTGGGACAAGATCCGTACCACGGCAGGGGACAGGCACACGGTCTTGCCTTTTCGGTACAGCCGGGCGTTGCCTTGCCGCCGTCTTTAAAAAACATTTTTAAAGAGCAAATGCAGGATGTGGGTACCGTAATGCCGAAAACCGGGTGCTTAACCCCTTGGGCAGAGCAGGGCGTTATGCTGTTAAACACTGTTTTAACCGTGCGTGAGGGCGAACCGAACTCGCATAAAAAGCTGGGCTGGACAACCTTTACGGACAGCATAATATCGGCGTTGAATCAGCGCGAGCAGCCGGTTATATTTTTGCTTTGGGGCGCAAACGCCCACGAAAAATTACCGCTGATTACAAACAGCCGTCATTTTGTGCTTTCGGCGCCGCACCCAAGCCCGTTATCGGCCAGCCGAGGCTTTTTCGGCTGTCGCCATTTCAGCAAGGTCAACACAATTTTAGAGCGTTTGGGAATGCCCCCCATAAACTGGCAACTCTAATACCCGGCCTGATCCCTTATCGCATCCGAAATACTGTTTGCATGAAAGGTTTTTTACATGGATTATATTATTTTCGATTTGGAATGGTCACGGAACATAAAACGTGTTATTCCCGGTTGTCCGGATGAAATTATTCAAATCGGCGCCGTTAAATATGATAAAAATTTAAAATATAAAGGAAGCTTCAACCGTTTTGTACAGCCTGATGTGTATCACGGTGTGGACGCAAGGGTGGCCGAGATTACGGGCATAACGGCCGAGCATTTGGAACGGTTCGGTATTCCGTTTCCGGAAGCCTTCCGCGATTTTAAATTGTTTATGGGGCGCGATGCCGTGCTGATGTCCTGGGGTCCGCAGGATATTCAGGTACTGCGCACCAATGCGCAATATTATGATAAAAATGTGAAGCTGCATTTTATGCAGCGTTTTTCTGATTTACAGCGATATGCCGCCAAACAGCTGCATGCGAACGATAAGCAGCAAATGGGGCTGAAAACGGCGGCCGAACTGTGTGAAATTATATATGAGCCCGAAAGCTTACACGATGCGCATGTGGACGCTGAAATTTCGGGTGAGGTTTTTGCCAAGGTGTATGATAAAAAAACATTTGCGGAAACCATTCGTGATGCTTCGGTGCCCCCAAAGCCGCCGGAACCTAAGGAAACCGCGGCAGATTCGAGCCGTTTTGATTTTGTTTGCCCCGACTGCGGCAAGGAATTAAAAAATAAAACCGGTTGGTTTCAGCACGAGTCGGCACGTAACTTTTTTGCCTTTATGCGTTGTCCGCTTTGCAAAAAAGACGTTTTGACAACTGTTGAAATCTTTAAAAGCAAGGGGCGGATGCACTGTAAAAAACGGGCGCGCTTTATGACAAAAATTAAAGATCCCGATAGTATACATTAGCATACATCATAACTGAAAAAATGCCATTGATATGGCGGATTGGAGCGAATGAAAATGTCAAAATACCTTACATTACTGGGCGACAAGGACAAAAATCTGCGTCTTTTGATGCTTTCCAAAATGGTTGAATACGGCGAATTGCCCGCACCTGCGCAAAGCGGTGCCGTCAATAACCACATCCATACCACATATTCCTTCTCGCCTTATACCCCAACGCTGGCGGTTGTAAAGGCATACATGGCCGGATTGAGCACAGCCGGTATTATGGATCATGATTCCATCAGCGGCGCACGCGAATTTTTAAAGGCCGGTGAAATGATCGGTATGAAAACAACCATCGGTGCCGAGTGCCGTGCCAGCATGGAATTGACACCGCTTTATGAAAAACGGATTAATAACCCCGACCAAAAGGGCATTATTTACATGGCATTGCATGGCGTGCCGCACACGCAAATTGATAAGCTGGAGGCTTATTTTAAGCCGTTTGTTGAAGCCAGAAATTTGCGTAACCGCAAAATGGTTGATAACATTAACAACCTGTTTGAGCCTTACGGCATTACGCTTGATTTTGATACGGAGGTTCTGCCGCTTTCGCAGTATGCCAACGGCGGATCGGTCACCGAGCGTCACCTTTTATATGCTTTAAGCCTTAAAATTATTTCCGTTTTGGGCAAGGGTGAGGGCTGTATCAGCTTTTTAAAGAAACCTATCAACAATATTCTTCCATGACATCGGATGATTATCGAATTACCAACGTTAAGACCAAAAGAATGCATGCAAGTGAGTGCCATTATGCCCGGAAGATGAAAATTGATCATGCGACAATCAGACCACAGAGCGCAATATTTATAGGGTTTAAAATGTGTCAGGCATGCGCATCGAAACTGATATGGAATCAGTTGAAATGGGATGAAAAGGTAATACTCTCAAAGGAAGAAAAAGAAATAGCGTATTTGCGTCAACTTCCATTGACGGAAGAAAAGATGGAAAAAATATGTAAACAATTTGGCGTTACATATAATCCGTAATGATGTCGTGTTTATAAAAACGGAATTCTCCAGCTGGATTGTATACCTGCGGGATGGAAAGGTTCATAAACTTTATCATGAAAATTATAGGCAAAGTGCATCAGATTTTTTTAAAATGCAGAAGAAAAAGCTTACGGAAGGATACCATCAGCAAAACCTACTATCCGATCATTTCTATGATGTAGTTCAGTATATTAAGTACCATGATAAGGGAACGGTAAAGAGGATGGTGAAGAAGAGTCGGATAGAG
>UQYH01000020.1 GCA_900545185.1 uncultured Eubacteriales bacterium
AAATTACTCAAAGTAATTTATTAGAGCCTGCTCTGTTCAATTTTCAAGGTTCGGCATCCGCTTTTTCGTTTGTCCCTCTCGCGGACGACTTGTTTATTATACGACCTTTCGACACGATTTGCAAGTTTTATAAGCCTCAAATATCGCCGACATTTTAATTTATCCCATTCATCCTCTTATTTTCTCTCTTTTTTACTAAAAAATGCAACTTTTTCTAACTTTTTAAAATATTCGATTTGACAAATTGCAAAAACAAGGGTAAAATATAAAGAGTGACTTGCGATATATTGAAAGATAAAGAAAGGCAGAGTGCATTGGAAGAACGTTTTTTACGAACCTATATGTTATTGGGAAGTGAGGCCATGGAACGCCTGCGGCGCGCGCGGATTCTTCTTTTCGGAATCGGCGGCGTGGGCGGCTATGCAGCCGAGGCGCTGGCACGCGCCGGGGTTGGCTCTCTTACCTTGGTGGATAACGACACCGTGGCCGCATCCAATATCAACCGGCAAATTATTGCAACAGACGATACCGTTGGCATGCCAAAGACGGAAGCTATGCGCCGGCGGATTGCCGCCATCAACCCCGATTGCCATGTGAACGTACATAATACATTTTATCTGCCGGGAACGGAAGGCATTATCTCGGCCGATTACGATTTTATAATAGATGCAATTGATACCGTAACCGCTAAAATTGATCTTATATGTAAAGCAAAAGCACTGGACATACCCATCATCAGCTGTATGGGCACCGGTAACAAATTGCATCCCGAATTACTGACCGTGACAGACTTATGTAAAACGTCTGTCTGTCCGCTTTGCCGCGTGATGCGCACCGAGCTGAAAAAACGCGGCTGCACACACGTAACGGTTGTGTACTCTCCCGAAAAGCCGCGCAAGCCTGACCCTGCCTATATTGACGCGGCCTCCGGCAAGCGGCAGACGCCGGGCAGCATCTCGTTTGTGCCTCCTGCCGCCGGCCTTTTGCTGGCCGCACATGTTGTGCAAACTTTAACCGGCCTGACATAAAAGGTTACATAATGTAAATACATAACTCGATGAATACAGTAAACAAAGGAGACCCGTATGAGCCACGAAAATTACACTGAGCAAAATATTACGCAAACGCTTGAAACAAACTATATGCCCTACGCCATGAGCGTTATCATCTCTCGTGCCATCCCCGAAATTGACGGATTTAAGCCGGCGCACCGTAAGCTTTTGTATACCATGTATAAAATGAATCTGTTAAACGGCAGCCGCACAAAGTCATCCAACGTTGTTGGTCAAACAATGAAATTAAATCCGCACGGTGACGGCTCGATTTATGAGACCATGGTACGTTTAACACGCGGCAACGGTGCACTGCTGCATCCGTTTTTAGATTCCAAGGGTAACTTTGGTATGCAGCAATCGCGTGATATGGCTTATGCTGCCCATCGTTATACAGAGGTAAAGCTGGATCCGATTTGTGCCGATATTTTCGGAGATATAGACAAAAACACCGTTGATTTTGTTGATAACTATGACGGTGAATTAAAAGAGCCTGTGTTGCTACCCACCGCTTTCCCCAATGTTTTGGTCAATTCCAACCAAGGTATTGCCGTCGGCATGGCCTCTAATATCTGTTCCTTCAATTTAAATGAAGTGTGCCAAACAACCATTGCCTATTTAAAGGACAGCGAATGTGACATTGCGCAAACGCTTTTGGCGCCCGATTTTTCAACCGGCGGCCAGCTGATTTATGACGAAGCCGAGCTGCGCAGCATTTACAAAACCGGCCGCGGCAGCTTTAAGGTGCGCTCAAAGTACCGTTATGATAAGAAAAACAACTGCATAGAAATTTACGAAATTCCCTACACCACCACGGTAGAAGCCATTATGGACAAAATTATTGAGCTTGTGAAGCTGGGAAAAATACGTGAAATTTCCGATTTGCGTGACGAAACCGGTTTATCGGGCTTGAAGCTGACGCTTGACCTAAAGCGCGGCACCGATCCGGATAAGCTGATGCAGCGGCTGTTCCGCCAAACACCCTTAGAAGATTCATTCAGCTGCAACTTTAACATATTAATTGACGGTAAGCCTAAAGTCATGGGCATTCGTGAAATATTAAAGGAATGGACGACCTTCCGCTTAGGCTGCATTAAGCGTCGTCTTGAGTTTGACTTGGATAAAAAATCGCACCGCCTTCATCTTTTGCAGGGTCTTGAAAAAATCCTGCTGGATATTGACAAGGCTGTTAAAATCATTCGCGAAACCGAAGCCGAAGCACAGGTTGTGCCCAATTTAATGAAAGGCTTTTCCATTGATACGATTCAGGCTGAATTTATTGCAGAAATTAAGCTGCGGCATTTAAATAAGGAATATATTTTAAAACGCTTAGAGGATATTGATCAGTTAAAAGGTGAGATTGCCGAAATTCAAGCCACGCTGGCAAGCAATTTGGCCATGAAAAAGCTGATTATTTCGGAGTTGACCGGCATTATGAAAAAATACGGAAAGGATCGCTGCACCGAAATTATCCAAAGCGAGGATGCCGTTTTGCCTGAGGTTGAAACCTTTATTGAAGATTACAAGCTAAAGCTGTTTTTAACCGAACAGAATTATTTGAAAAAAATCACGCTTGTTTCCCTGCGCGCAAGCTCTGAGCAAAAGCTGAAAGAGGATGACCGCATGCTTTGTGAATGGGAGGCTTCCAATAAAGACGAAGTCCTCTTTTTCAGCAACAAGCATAATTGCTATAAAATGCGGATTTATGAAATTGCCGATACAAAGGCCAGCGCAATGGGAGACTATCTGCCCAATCTGCTGAGCATGGAGGAGGACGAAAAAATCGTCTATATGACCGTGACAAGCAAATATGAAGGCTTTATGTTTTTTGCTTTTGAAAGCGGCAAAATTGCCAAAGTACCCCTTGCCAGCTATCAAACCAAAACCAACCGCAAAAAGCTGGCGAATGCTTATTACGAAAAATCGCCGCTGGCCGATGTACGCTTTTTATTGCAGGATACCGAGTTGATTGCCATGAGTGACATTAACAAAGTGCTGATTTTTGATACGGCCAAAATTCCCGTTAAAGCCACTCGTACTTCGCAAGGCGTACAGGTGCTGACGCCGAAAAAAGGCAGTATTTTGGCCAAAATTTGTACCTTGGATGAGGTTGCCTTTACAGACTTTGATTACTACAGAACCAAGAACATCCCTGCCCGCGGCGCTTATTTAAAGCCCGAGGATGCACCGGGTCAGCAAATGACATTACTTTCTTAACCAAAAAACGAAAAAGCACAGGTAGCGCGACAACCGCGCTTGCCTGTGCTTTTGTTTGTATGTTTTTAATTCTCCACCTGCTGCCTGCTGCGTTTTCGGCCTATGATAATCAGCGTGATGCCCACAAGCACACACACTGCGGCAACCAGCTGCGAAATACGAACCGGCCCCAGCCACAAGCTGTCCTCACGCATGCCTTCAATCCAAAAGCGTCCCAGGCCATACCCTGTTACGTACAGCAAAAACATTTCGCCTTCAAATTTTTGATACGGCTCATAAACATTCAAAAGGATGAATACAAGCACATTCCAAACCGATTCATATAAAAACGTTGGGTGTACTGTAATGCCCTTATCTGCCAGCTGCATCCGAAACAGAGCCGTTTGTGTTGGGCTCCCGTACGCTTCGGCGTTCACAAAATTGCCCCAACGCCCCATGATCTGACCAATCAGCAAACCAAATGCCCCGACATCAAACATTTTTTTAAATGATATTTTTTTTACGCGGCAATATATGACCGTTGAAAGACACGCGCCGATCACACCGCCGTAAATGGCAAGGCCGCCCTCCCAAATTTTAACGATGTTCCACGGCGCATCCTTATAGTCCGCCCAACTGAAAATAACATAGTAAAGCCGCGCACAAACAATGGCCGACGGCAACCCCCAAATTAAAATATCCAAAAGCGTATCATCGGAAATGCCGCGCTTGGCCGCCTTTTTACGCGCAAACAAATAAGCAAGCACGATCCCCACGGCAATAATCACACCATACCAATGTATGGATAACCCAAAAAAGCGAAAGCCTGTGGAAACCCGAAACGGCCCTAACCCCAAGCCGGGAAATGCAATTGTATTTTTCGTCATGCCCCTTTCCCCCTCTAACGCGGACGCACAATAGAAAGCACACAGCGTTCCGGCGTAAAATATGTGCGCAGACGATTTTGCAGTCCTTCCGGCGTCACCTGTGCTGCACAGTCCGTAAAATCAAACAAATTAATATGATTAAATACCTGACTGATATAGGCATGCGCCACGCCGCTTAAATTGTTAAATTGCTTAATATATTGCCCCAGCATGGCACGGCGCACACGCTCCACATCCGCAGGATTCAAGCCTTTTTGCTGCGCCTCTGCAATTCCCTCCAAAATGATGTCGCGCACCTTTTCGGGATCGCGGCTTTCGCCGGATAACGCCACATAGCCATAGGCCTCCTCACACGCCGTTTCCGCTTCCATGCCGCCCAAAATATAACCGCCGTCATAAAGCTTTGTATATAACGGGCTGGTTTTGCCAAACAAAAGCTCACAAATAATAGAAAGCTCAATATCCTTTTGCAAAAGACGCTTGCCGTCATAGCCGCAATCGGGATCTTTAAAGCCCAGCATAAACATCGGTACGCTTACGTCCAGACTTTTTGTTACCTCATGCACGGCTACGGCAGCCGGCTCGTCACCGTAAAATCTTTGAATCGTGCCTGTGGCCTTTTCCGTTTGTAAAAGATGCGTTTCAATCAAATTTCCCATCGCTTCGGGGTCAACATCGCCGATTAAAAACAGACACATGTTAGAAAGATTATAAAACGTTTCATAACAGGTATAAAGCGTTTCTTTTGTAATCTTGGAAATAGATTCCACCGTACCGGCTATATCGTTACGGACGGGATGCACCTGGAACATAGCGCCCAAAAAGCCCATCATCAGCTGCCAGCCGGGGTCATCATCATACATACCGATTTCCTGGCCGATAATGCCTTGTTCCTTGGCAACGTTTTCATCGGTAAAATAGGGTTTTTGCACAAAGTCCAATAAAATTTTTAAGTTATCTTCAATATCCTGCGTAGCTTCAAATAAATAGGCCGTAACGTGAAAGCTTGTATAGGCATTGGCATTGGCACCGTGCAGTGCATAGCTTTCAAACACATTGCCGCCATCAGGCTGTTCAAACAGCTTATGCTCTAAAAAGTGCGCCACGCCATCGGGCAAAACAACTTCCGTATCCTTTCCCGGCGGCACAAAACGGTTATCTACCGAGCCAAAGTGCGTTCCGAATATGGCATAGCTTTTACTGTAGCCTGCCTTGGGCATGATGGCAACTTTAAGGCCGCTTGCATGCTCGGCCGTATATAAGCTTTCCTTTAATGTCTCGTCGTATAATTTTTGGAATTTCATGCCTGCTCTCCTTTCATAACATACACAAGCTCCGGCTTAATTTGCTGTGCCACACGAACAACCTCAGCCTTTGTGACGGCTGCAATTTTCTCGCACTGCTCCTCTAAGCTGATGCTTGTGCCGCTGACCGCCTGACCCAAGTAATAATCGGCCAGATAGCCGCTGCTGTCACCTAAGCTGCGCAATGAATTGATAATACTTTTCACAGAAACATCCATTTCATAGTCGCTGATGTCTCCTTGTCGCATAGCTTCCAGCTGTACCAATATTTCATCCTCGGCTTTTTGCTTGTTTTGATATTCAATGCCGGAGGAAACCAGCATAATGCCCTTATAGCGTTCCAACCTTGAAGAAGCGTAGTAAGCCAGGCTCAATTTTTCACGTACATTGTTAAACAGCTTGGAATGGGCGCCGCTGCCGAAAATGCTGTTATACACCATCAGTGCGCTGTAGCGCGGATCCTGCGGCGCTATGCCCGTGTAAAAGCCCATGGAAAGCTTTGCCTGCGTCACATCATACGTTTCCTCTATGGTTTTAACCTCGCCTTTGGGCTGATACAGCGGCGTCACGGGGTATGCCGCGGCCGTAGCCGGTACATCGGCAAACCGACGCTGTGTTAATTCCAAAATAGCATCAATATCCGTGTCACCCGTCACAAAAATATCAATCAGGCTTTCGGAGAGTATTGTTTGATAGTGCGCAAAAAGCTGCTGCGGCGTCAGGGCACGGACGGATTCCACATCGCCCAATTCATAAATGCTGTATGCATCATCGGTGCACATATTTTCAATTAACCGCCAAACTGCATAGCTGCGCTTATCGTTAATCATCGCTTCAATATCATTGCACAAATTCACCTGCTCCTGCGCCACATAATCGGCACGAAAGGCGCCGTTTTCCGCAAGAGGCAAAAGCAGCATGTCATAAAGCGTACCGATTGCCTTCAGCACGCAGCCCTCCTCTGCCGGCAAATAAGCGTCCGAAACGGTGTGCATGGTAAAAGAGAGAATTTGGTCTTGCCCCTTACGGCGGACATCTGCATCAAAATGCGCGCCGTAAAGCGCTTGCATATACCGGCCGATGGCCTCGGTGGTTTGCAGCCGTGCATTGCCGCGCTGCATCACATCCGTAAGCAGCGCGTTGGCAGAGGCTTCGCCTTTGGCCAGTTGCCGATGAATATGCACCCCGATTGTAACCGTTTTAAATTGGCTCGTTTTGATATAACACAGCCGAAGTCCCGGCTTTACGGTGTAAGTTTTAACTGTATTCATTGTGTCAATCCTTTCCTCAGTCCTGTTTTTCCGAAAGCGCCGCCGCATAAATTTCGCGTTTGGATACGCCGCGGTCGTCCGCTACAGCCTTTTGCGCTTCTTTTTTGTCCAGTCCGAGATTTATATAATGATTAATATGCTCCAAAACCGATAAATTATTTAACGCGCACTCTGTCTCGCATACAGGCTCGGCACCTTCTATCACCAGCACAAATTCACCCTTCGGTTCATTTTCGCGATAGTACGCCGCCGCTTCCGACAATGTAGTGCGTTTTATTTCTTCATATTTTTTTGTCAGCTCACGTGCCAGCACAATGCGTCGTTCGCCGAGCGTTTCATACAAATCGCGCAGTGTTTTGCGCAGCTTGTGCGGCGCTTCATAAAAAATCATTGTCTGGGTCTGATGCTGCACCGCAAGCAAATGATCGCGTCTGCTTTTCTTTTTCACGCTCAAAAAACCCTCAAACGAAAATCGACCCGTCGGCAAACCGGAAGCAATTAAGGCCGATATGGCCGCCGTTGCGCCCGGCACCGGCACCACCGGTATGTTTTGTTCGGCGCAAAGCCGCACCAAATCCTCGCCGGGATCCGAAATCGCCGGTGTGCCCGCATCCGAAACCAGCGCAACCGCCAATCCTTCCTGCAGTTTTTCAATAATATATTCGCCTTTGCTCTTCTCATTATGCTGAAAATAGCTTGTCAGCGGTGTTTTAATCTCCAAATGATTCAAAAGTGCTGCCGTGCGGCGTGTATCCTCTGCCGCAATCAAGTCCGCATCACGCAACGTGCGAATGGCGCGCAGTGTAATATCCTCCAAATTGCCGATGGGCGTAGCCACCAAATACAAGGTTCCTTTTTCAAGTGTTTGTTCGGCCTGTCTCATTTTGTGTCATCTCCCGTTTGTAATTGCACAATTAAGCCGCTGCATCTGTTTTTTTGCCCCTCAATCACCAAAAGGCGCGGCGGACGCGAAGCATTGGCGGCAAAAAGCGTCAGCCTTTTCGGCTCCAAACGCTTTGCGCGCATGGCCGCAATAATGTCGGCCAGCCGTTCCGGCCTGTGTACCATATAAAATTTGCCGCCGCTGGGCAAAAGGTAGGCAGCCGCAGCCACACAGTCGGCCAGTGTGCAGCAAACCTCGTGCCGTGCAATGGTCACACTGCTCCGTTCATTCTGCTTGCCGGTGGCCGCTCGCATATAAGGCGGATTGCACGTAACCACCTGAAAGCTTTCTGCCTCAAACAGCTCTGCCGTGCGGCACAAATCGCCGTGCTGCATGGTAATGGATTCGCAAAGCCCGTTTAAAGAGACGCTGCGTTGCGCCATTTCGCACATCTTTTGTTGCAACTCCAGCCCAAAATATCGAGCCTTCGGTTCTTTTTTATGTAACAAAATCGGCACAATGCCCGTGCCGGAGCATAAATCCATCACACGGTCGCCGGGCTTTATCACTGCAAAATCGGCCAGCCGAACGGCATCTGTACCAAACCGAAATTCTTCTTTTCCCTGCAGAATGCGATAGCCGCCGCCCAAATCCTCTAAGCTTTTCTCTGCCCCAAGAGCCGCCGTATCAGTGAATTTCATGTCGTCCCTCCAGTGCGCGCGTCAGTGTAACTTCATCGGCATATTCCAAATCACCACCAACGGGGATGCCGTGTGCCAAACGCGTTACCTTTACATCAAACGGCGATAAAAGCTTTGCAACATACATGGCCGTTGCCTCTCCCTCCAAATTCGGGTTGGTCGCCATAATAACCTCCTGCACACCGCCATCCGTTACACGCGCAAGCAGCTCCGATATACGAATATCCTCCGGGCCAATGCCGTCCATCGGTGAAATGACACCGTGCAGCACATGATAGACCCCTTTAAATTCACGCGTCTTTTCAATTTTAATGACATCCTTCGGCTTTTCCACAACGCAAATCACGCTGTGGTCACGCCGCTCGTCTCCGCAAATTTCACAAGGCGTTCTCTCGGTCAGCGATTGGCAAATCGGACAAAACGTTATTTTTTGCTTAGCCGACAAAAGCGCATCGGCAAAGCCCTTCACCTCTGCTTCGGGCAGCTTCAGCACGTAATAAGCCAGTCGTTCGGCCGTGCGTTTGCCAATGCCCGGCATTTTTGCAAATTCTTCAATTAAGCGTGCAATCGGCGTTGCATACATAGTGTGTATCCCCTTTTACTTTGTAGTATCTTCATCCGTTTTTGTCTCATTTTCTTTGGGTACGCGAATCGGCAGCACAAGCGCGCCCAGCTCCTTGGCTGTAATTTCGCCGTATTCGTCCGACCGCACGGCCGGGCGGCCTGCATAATGCATAACCGCATATTCCAAAAGCTCAATATCGCGCACAGAAAAGCAGACAGGGGCAGCGCCCGGCTGATTAAAAAGGGCAAGCGCCTGCTCCATTTCCGTTTTTTTCTCGGTTTTAATTTCAATTTGTGCCCGATTGCGGCTGACCGCCTTGCCCGAAAAGTCATAAAACAAGGCCGAATCCCGTGACGATATGGCATTGACCACAGGAAAATCGGGGCGGAGGGGTGCAAACTGCCAGCCGCCCTTAACACCCGCGGCCGTATAAGCCGGGCTGCTGTGCAAAAGACCGGTCATCGCACACTTTGCATGTACCAAAGACGGGATGTAATCGCTGTAGCTCTCCGGCCTCAGACAACAGCCCGATTCGGCCAGCGAAAACAGCGGCACGGTTGTAAAGGCCTGCAATTCGGTCAGAATATACATACAGTCCTCAACATCTATGCCCGAACAACCCACGCTGCAAACCTCAAGCGATTGCAGCGTAAGCAGCATGGAAATCGCACGTTTTACGGCGCTTTCGTCATCACCTTCATCGTTATAAGGCTGCACGCCCACGCAAATCGGCATATCCGGCCCCAACGCTTCGCGAACGGCATACACGGCACATTTGGCAGCCAAAACATCCGTAAAGTCGGTTAAAAACAAAAGGCTGACGCCCATGTTCTCCAGCCATTCGGCCTGCTTCATCACTGTGCGGTAATACGCCTCATATGCCGCATCATCTGCAATGGCTTCGGTTGGCTGCTGCAATCTGCCTGCCACAAATGCACGATCGGCTGCTGCTTCAAACAGTTCAGCAAGCGCGTCGGCTTCTTCATCATTCATAAAACGGCAGGCAGGCGCCAGCAAAATATGGGCGCCCGCCTGTATATAGTCCTCCGGCAGTGCCGTGCTCCCTGCTTCCGGCGCTGCCACAGTTAAAAGATTCGATTTTAAAATTTCACGCAATTGTGCTGCTGTCATACTGTCACCTTTCCTTCGGCCTTGAGCTAGGTATTATACGCCTAGCCTTATATGCCTATTCCGCTATCGTCTTATCAAGCTGCGCAAGCATGGTATCCACCTGCTTTTTGCGAATAAGCAAATTGCCTTCGCCGTTCACCAGAACACGATAGTTTCTGTCATTATATTCAACACATTCCACAACGGTTTGGCTGCCGTCCTTTTTGGTGTAACGAACCGTGCAGGCAACCGCACCTTTGTTTGAATCGGTTACAAACTCATCCATCACCAGACCGATAACGGTTTGGTAGGCTTTTTTAAATTTAGATTCTTCCACCTTTTTATCATTAATGGTATATACGGCGTTATCATCCGCACCCGAAATGGTGAGATGATACTGCTTGCCCTTTGCGTCAATATCAATCTCCGAAACCTCGGTAATGTTTTCCAAGTGAATCAGCTTATCTGCCAAATCCATATAACCGAGTGACAAGAAATCCAGATTTTCTGTCGCAACCGTGTACACAGTCTTTTGTCCGACAAGACGGATATAGGTGTTTTCTCCTTCCGCTTTGCCGACCTGCACGGTATAGTGTTTGGAATTGTCTAAATTCCAAATGCTGTATACGGCCTGCGGCTGATCCAATCCGTACGTGCTGTCTGCCGCCGGGTCTGAAATGACCTGCACGGCCGTTTGCGTGACAATATTTTTCAAAAGCTTTTCACCAATCATATAGTCGCTGGCTTCCTTTTGCAGCGGCGCTTCCATTTTCCAAACATAGGCCGGTTCCTCTGCATCCGGTGCGGCCGTATTTTCCCGTATCAGGCGCACAGGCTCGGCGCCCGGTTTTTCAAGCGTTATACCGCCGATGTCCTCACTGTCAATCGTGTAAACAGATGTATCCAAAAGCTTTGAAAGCGGCATAGCCAGGCTGTCGCATCCCGATGCACTTTTGGTGTAAACCGCGTTTTCACCCTCCAGCATTATATAAGCCACAGAGTTTTCAAGGGCAACATTGCCGATTAAAACAGTCGTTGTCCGACCGTCCGACAGTGTAATTTTCACCACGCGCTGCGGCTGATCCAGTCCGTATTGTGACAAATCCTGTACATTTTCGGCCAATTTGTCACGTCCTGTGATAGAGGCGCACTCATACAACAGTGTATCCACGCGCGACTGACTGATGCGGATGGACGGATCGTTATTAACGATCCACACTTCGCCTTCCTTTGTCAAAGCGTAAGTACCCTCCTCCGGCGTTGTCACTGCAAGAGCGGTAATATTATCTTTATCCGTCTTAAAAATCGACACGGTCGGCGCCATAGTTGCCGCCGCCTTATCCTCCTGCTTCGGCTGATACCGATTGACCGCATACACGCCGCCGACCAGCAGTATAATCACACCTGCCAAAATTAATATATTCCTTACCGGTTTCATCTTATGTCAACCCTTTCCATACACATTCACAGTATTTTTACATATAATATCATTGTACACGATTGCCTGCAACAATGCAATGTACATTGAAAAATCGTCACAAAAATTTTACATTCCGCACATCCGTTATGCCATCGGCCGCAAAAGGCTGATTTCTCCGGCCTCCAGAACGCTGATTGTTCCGTCATCCAGCCGTACAACAAGGTGTGCCGAATCGTCTATCGCCACGGCCAGGCCTTGCTCCGCCATCCCGTTTTTTTGATATGTTACACGCTTACCCAACACGCAGGAGGCCGAACGGTATACCGACAGAAAATCAACCGATGGCAGGTCCCGATACAAGTCAGCAAAGCATGTAAAAATTTCCTTACACAGTGCGAAAGAAGTGACCGCTCTGTCGGGCGCTATTTCACGAAGCGATGTAACGATGCCCTCAATGGCAGGGTCATAACCCCCTTTCGGTCTTTGCAGATTGACACCAATGCCCAAAACCACGCTCGAAAGCTGCCCTGCGGCATCAAACTGCCCTTCTGCCAAAATACCGCACAGTTTTTTGGCATGGGCATATATATCGTTAACCCATTTAATTTGAGTGGTAACCCCCGTCAGATTTTGAACGGCCTGCCACACAGCCACAGCCGCACAGGCCGTGATAAGTCCCGGCTCAGCTTGCTTTGGCCGCAACAAAAGGCTCATATACAGTCCCGTACCTTGCGGTGAAACAAAGCGGCGTCCCATTCTGCCGCGCCCGGCCGTTTGACTGTTTGCCAAAATCAATGTGCCCTCCGGCGCATTTTGAGCCGCCAAGGCGCGCGCACGGTCGTTGGTAGAGGCAAGCAAATCCCACACCTCGGCCGTTTTGAATAAATCACAGTCGGCTAAGGCTGTCGCAAGATAGGCTTCCGCTTCTCGATTTCGCTCTGTTTTTTCATCTCTGCACACAGCGCCTCTCATCTCCCTTTGCAGTAATCGAACTCCATACGCCTAACTCTATTGTACTACATTTTCGCAAAGCCGTCAAGCGTCAAGAAGCCATCCGCCGGTAGGCGCATAAAAAAGCACTTTCCTTTGAGATGCCCCAAAGAAAAGCGCTACTTTTCTTTTAAAAAACAAAGTTTGTCATGCACGGTATGCATCAGCAAAATACCGGCCACGGAGCCTGCACTGTCTGTCACCACATCCAAAAGCATGCAGGATCTGCCCGGAACAAACAGCTGATGAAATTCATCTGTTGCGGCATATGCGGCACAAGCGCAAAACGCAATAAAAAATGCCTTGCAAAACGAAAACCGATAGCTGCCGCACAGACAATATACCCAAATACCCAAAATACCGTAAATCGTAAAATGCGCCAGCTTTCTGATGAAATTATGCACCACTTCAACCGTTTTCATTTTTTGCACCGGCGGCAGGGCTTTAACAGAAGGGAGCGCCTGCAAAAGCTTAGCCGTTACGCTGCCGCTGAGACGACTCGAACTATCAGCCGACTGCGCCGAAAAACAAAAAATTAAAAGCGCCCAGCCAATGACCGCAACCCAAAGCAAACGGCGTTTTGTTTGTAGTTTAATCTTGGTTTCTTTTAACATATCTGTTTTGTAATATATCCTCCGAGTTTTGCATTAATTTGTCAAGCATTTGAACCCCAAAACGCTTTTGAATAACCTCGCAGGCCTTTTCAAAACGGCAGCTGCGCTTATCCAAATCGTGGCAGTCCGAACCCAACACATTAAACGCATCCCATGTCAGTAATTTTTTAACAACTCTGCGCGGCCAAAACCGCAAAAGCGCATCGGCATTAATCTGCACCAGCACATCTCTTTCAAACAATTTAACAAAATTTTTAATGCGCTCCGGCGTGTCGGCGTATCTGTCCAAATGCGCCACAATCGGACGCAACCCGTGTACGCGCCTTATTTCATCCAGTTCATCATAAAACCAATCATTCCAATACGTAAACGGCATTTCAATTAAAATGTAATCCGTATTCCCAATGGCCAGTTGCCGCAAATTTTTCCGTTTGGAAATACCGTAATAAAATTCAACCTCGGCAGCCAAAACAATATCGGGAATCGGTTCTGTAATGCCTTCCCGAATCTGTTGCAGCGCCTTTTCGCGTACCTTCACAAAGGCTGTGACAGAATCGTGCTTGCGAAAATGCGGCGTTGCCACAACAGTTGCAACTCCCTGCGCCTTTTGCGAAAGCAAAAGACCGCGCGAAATCGCAAGATTTGCCGCACCGTCATCAATGCCCGGTAAAATATGCGCATGAAAATCTATATACCGCAGAGCAACACACCTCCTATCACAGCAACCTGTCACCGCACACTATTTATTTTTTCTTATCTTCTTTGGTCGTTTCCGGTTCTTCCGCGCCTTTGCCGTAATATCCCCGACCGTATTTATAATACCCGTATTGATAGCTGTACCGACGGTTATACGGGCTGTGTCCGTAATTATATTTATATCGGTTATACGTATAATCACGCATAGCGGCCGAGCTGTTTAAAATATAACCCAAAATTTTGATATTACCAAATTCCAGGGTTGAAATGGTTTGAGCAAGTGATTCGCTTGTTGTGTAATTTTGTTTAACAACCACAACGGCGCCATCCATTAATTTTGCGATCGAAACAGGGTCGGTCACAACATTGACCGGCGGCGAATCGACAAAAATATAATCATACCGTTCGGACAAAGTATCCATCAGCGTCTGCATGGATTTTGAAAGCAAAAGCTCGGAAGGGTTCGGTGATATCTGACCACCCGTTATGCAGTCCAGATTATATTCCTCCGAATGCTGCAAAACCTCATCCAGCTTTTTAAATCCGCCGAGATATTCTGCCATGCCGGCATCATTGGTAAGCGACAGATATTTGTGCAGCTTAGGACGGCGCAAGTCCGCCTCTATCACCAAAACCCGAAGGCCTGTTTGTGCAAAGGTAATAGCCAGGTTACATGTGGTTGTTGACTTACCTTCTGCCGCAACAGAACTGGTCACAATCACCTTTTTGCAGCCTTCAACCGAAGAAAGCGTAAACATCAAATTGGTTCTGGCCGCTTTATAGGCCTCCATCACACCAAAATGCGTATCCTTATTCAGTATATTCAGCCGCATGTCCTCTTTAGCCCTTTTTTTTCTTTTTTTATAAAAAAGTTTCTGCTTCAGCTTCTCAATGGGCATTCTTTTTCACCTCTGTACGCAAATAGTTTATATCAGGAATCACGCCGATTAAGGGCAGGTCCTTCACATCCATCAAATCCGATTCGATTTTGATGCGGCTGTCAAACACATCAATTAAAAAGATGAGCACCATACAAAAGAAGGCTCCCAGTAAAAATCCGAGCACAACATTACGGTACACATTCGGCGATGAAGGCGCTTTAGGCAGGTTGGCCGAATCGATAATTTTAACATTACCGCCGCCAACCACACGGATGATTTCATCATACGCATTGTCCAAAACCGCATTGACAAGCATTTGCGAATGTTCGGGGTTGCCCGTATTGGCCGTAATTTCTATAATTTCCGTTTCATTTAAAGGGGAAAGGGTTAACATTCTTTTAATGTCCCGTGTTGTATAAGGCAAGCCGCTGTATTCCTGCACCTTGCTTAAAAACGTATCAGAAGTTAAAAGCTCGATACAAGTATACGCCAGCTGCTGAGAACTGGCAATATCGGCCAAATTAACCGTAGGGGTCTTGGAGTTGTTATTATTGACATATAAAGATCCCCGTGATGTATAGATCGGCATGATGTAATATGTCGTCAGCCCATATGCCAGCAAGGCCGCCAAAATTGCCGAAAGTGCAATTTTCCACCAATGGAACAAAAACAGCCGAAAGACTTCAATCAAATTAATTCTCTCGTTCAAAAAATATCGCTCCCCGCTTTTGTAATTTTTTATTTTACTCTATGTTGATATATTTTCATCGTTTACCTGTTGAAAGCCCTACAGATAAACAGCTTAATTTCACTTTTGATTCAATTTTTAGGTACGTGTTCATTACACCAACAGTGCAAGCCGCTAATCGGCTTGCTTCCTTAAGCGGTGCAATGAACACATCCGAACAAAAGCCGCCAAGGCTTTTGAACCTACACTGTGTTATTACACCAACCGTGCAAGCCGCCAATCGGCTTGCTTCCTTTACCGGTGTAATGAACACATCCGAACAAAAGCCGCCAGGGCTTTTGAACCTACACTGTGTTCATTATACCACAACTTTATTTGTAATGCAATTGTTTTAATTCATTTTTTGCTAAAAAGTGAAAGACTCCTGCGCTTCACGCAAGAGCCTTTCATCCGTTTCCGACCGATTACTCAGTCAAACCCAATGCACGTACCCAAATGTTTGTAATTTCTTTTGCCTGTTCCATGGTTTCCATTTCGCAGAAAACACGAATCAGCGGTTCGGTACCGGAAAAACGGGCAATAATCCAACCGCCGTTTTCAAAGTAAACCTTGCAGCCATCCTCATAGCTTACATGATCAATCTTTAAGCCAAAGTCAGGAAGCTCTTTTTTCACAAAAAGCGTCTCTGTTAACTCTTCTTTCTTCTCTTGAGAGAACTTGGTGTCAAACTCGCTCATTTCGCACTTGCCGTACTTGGTATAAATTTCATTTAAAATTTCCGAAATCCGACGGCCGCAAACCGAAATCATCTCGACCAAAAGCGCCGAAGCAAAGATGCCGTCCTTGCCCTTAATGTGACCGCGTATGGCCAAACCGCCGCTGGATTCACCGCCGATCATCGCGTCTGTTTCATCCATTTTGGCCGAAATAAATTTAAAGCCGACCGGTACTTCATGGCATTTTTGTCCATAGTCCACCGCAATCCGATCCAAAATGTGCGTTGTGGCGACATTGCGGACAATATCGCCCTTCCAGCCCTTATATTCCAGCAGGTAATAGCTTAACAGCGCCAAGATGGCATTGGGATGAATAAAGGTACCCTTATCATCAATAATACCGATTCGGTCGGCATCGCCGTCCGTACCGATGCCCAGGTCATATCCCTGCTCTACGACCATATCGCGCAATTTGGAAAGCGTGTGTGCCGAAGGCGAAGGCAAACGGCCGCCAAACAGCGTATCATGACGATCGTTAATAATATCCACTTCGCAGCGCGCCGTCATCAAAATTGTCTGCAAAGAGGTTTTGGAAACGCCGTACATGGGGTCTAACAAAATTTTAAGACCCGAATTACGGATGGATTCCATGTCTATCATTGCAATAATGCTGTCCAAATACTGATTGGTGGGATTCATCAAACGAATTAAGCCCTTTTGCACACCGGCCGCAAAGTCCATCCGCTGCACAGTAACACCGGCCGCAATCTGCGCTTCAAAGCCGCGTGTAATGGTCAGGTCTGCATCACGTCCGCCCTCGGTAAACACCTTTATACCGTTATATTCGGCCGGGTTGTGGCTGGCCGTAACCGCCATGCCGTATTTGGTGCCCATTGTTTTAACCGTAAACATAACAAGCGGCGTGGGCGCAATGCGGTCGATAAAGTGTACGCAAACACCGTTTGCAGCAAACACCTCTGCCGCCCACTGTGCAGCCATATCCGACAAAAAGCGTCTGTCATACCCGATGACGATGCCCTTTTTGTCATCCTTCATATTGTCGCTGATGGCCTGCGCCAAAAGCTGTACATTGCTGCGTGTAAACTCGTCACCGATGACGGCACGCCATCCGCCTGTTCCAAATTTAATCATGATTTTTTACTCCTTCTATCCACAAAATTTATGAACTACTCTATCACGCCGTCACAGCGTACGCCCGTATCCTGATGTATAATTTTGGCAGGATACCCAAGCGCGGAAATAGCTGCAACCACCGCGTCTGCCTTGTCGGCCTCGGCATATACGTAGCCGCATCCGCCGCCGCCGCTGCCGTTGACCTTGCCGCCCAATGCGCCGGCCGCCATAGCCGCCTCGATAACGGCGTCAATTTTAGGGGTCGAAACACCCAAACCGTCACGCAGATTTTCGTGATGTGCATACAAAAGCTTGCCCAGCCGTTTGGGGTCTACCTTATTTTGCAGCATTGCCTTGGCCTCGGTTAAAATTTTATAATTGCTGACATTGGCCAGCACGGCTTTTTTGTGCTTTTCATCCAAATCCGAAAGCAAATCCATGGTCTCGCGTCCGGCTGCCAATCCTTTTATGGTTGCGCCCGTTGCGCCAAGACCCTCAAGCGTCGGTGTTTTGGCATCAGCCAGCACCTTGGTTGTGTTTTTCTGTTCTTTGGAATCAAATAAAATAAACACACCGGGAATCACGGTATCCAGCCGATGCGGTGTGGTTTTGCCGCCCGTAAAATCCAAATTCACCAAGCCGCCCAGCGCCGATGCATAATGATCCATCATGCCGCCCGGCTCGCCAAATTCTTCAACCTCGGCCAAATAGCCCAAATAGGCAATCTTTTCGGGATTTTCACCATCGGGATGCTCCATGGCCGTCAGCAGCGCTTTAATCAGCGCCACAATCATGGTTGAGGATGAACACATGCCCTTACCGATGGGAATTTCGGAATCCATCACAATGTCGAATCCGCGCAGCGGATAGCCGCCGCGTTTTAATACATTCACACTGGATTTTAAATAGTCGCGGTTGTTTTCATATGTAATCGGTTCGGCAAGGGAGATGCTTGTTTCTTCATAAGCCCCTTCCGTATTTTCCATCCCCAGCGTATCAATGCGGCTGTCACGGATTTTAATGTTGATCACATCCGTACCGTTGTCCTTAATCTTGGCCGAAAAACGCAGGTTGATGGCACAGGCAATCACTTCAAGCCCCAAATAGTCCTGGTGTTCGCCGAAAAGGCACAATCGGGATGGTGTTGAAACCTGATATGTTTTCATAAAAATGCTCCTTTATGTTCAAATTTGTCCTTCTGCGGTTTTATATCGATTCTACTATTTTAGTATACCGTTTATTTTCTGTGTTGTCTTTATAAAAAACTGAAATCTTTTTATAATTTTCTTTACAAAAGGCAGTTTTTTCTTTATAATAGAATCACGGGAGGGAATAACATGCTGATTAATCTCACCTCAAAATCGTTTGCGGCGTTCGGCACTGTTTGCCCCGGCGGCCTGCATGAAGCCATGGGGCGGCTCGGACGGACGCTGATTAAAAACCGTTTGATTGATAAAACCAGCTTCCGAAGCCTTTATGTGCACGATAGTGAAAAAACCGTTCTGGACAAAACCGAGGGCACCGCTATTTTATTTTGCGGCCATACACCGGGCGAGCTGCATACCTTTTTGCTGGATAAAACCGTCATCTTAAATCCCGGCGTATATTACCACGTTTTGCCCCTTTTGGGCAAAGCACAGCTTGCGGTTTCCGCCACGCCGGGCACAAGGCTTGAAACAATCGGCGAGCAGGAAAAACCGGGCAGCATTTTACCGCTGATTGAACCTTCTGAAATTTTTACGCTGCTGTACCATGAGAAGGAGCGCGGATTTTCTTTTAAAGGCGAACGGCACAATTTTTGGGAGCTGACCTATGTGGAGCGCGGCCGGCTGCACAACGTTGTGGACGGTACGGATTACGTGCTGCGTCAGGGTGAAGCAATGCTGTTTTTGCCGAATCAGTTTCACAGTCAATACGCCGAGCACGACCAGCGCGTTTTTTATACCACCGTCGGCTTTTCCATGCAGTTTCAAAATCCCGAATTTTTTAAGGGACGGATTTTTGAAACCGACCGCACAACGCGCGAATTGTGCCGCCATATGTTTGAAGAACGCGACTTTGGCCGCATTTACGGCAACGATTTGATTTTGTGTTATTTAAAGGAAATCATGATTCATCTGCTTCGATCGCAGCAGATGGAAACCGTTGTGAAAAACGTGCCGAAAGAATCACGACCGGCCATTGAAAACACCATTGTTTCGGCTGCGGAGGAGTACGTTAAAAATCATATAGACAAGCGGATTACCGTTTCGGAAATTGCCGCAGCAATTCCCGTTTCCGAAACATACCTTTCTGCCCTGTTTAAAAAAAACACGGGCGAATCACTGAACCATTACATTAACATGCAAAAGCTCGGCCTTGCCAAGGACTATATTTTAAGCGGCCGATACACATTTACCCAAATTGCGCAAATGCTTGGCTATAACAGTGTCCATTATTTTTCGCAAAGCTTTAAACGCTATTTGGGCTTCACCCCGTCAGACTATGCTAATTTATATAAAGGAGATATACCGACATGAAAACCTACACCATTAAAAAAGCAAATGCCCCCATTACAGAAGAAAGCTTCGCCCATGCCAACGTTGCAAGGGTAGATTGCAGTCCCTGGCCCGACACGCTTTGCCCCTTTACCGTTGAAGCCCGTCTTTTGTATGATGACGAGGCCATTTATGTGAATATGGCTTGTGACGAACACCCCGTTACGGCTGTGCATACCGAGCGTGATTCTGATGTTTACTGTGACAGCTGCATGGAATTTTTTCTTGCGCCCAATGCCGATGACGCAAGCTATATTAATATAGAAATCAATGCCATCGGCACAATGCTGCTGCATCAGGGCTATGACCGTCACAATAACAAAAAACTGCCCGTTGCGGATGAAATTTTTGACATTAAAACCGTAATCACCCAAAAGGGCTGGCAGCTGTTTTACAAGGTTCCCTTCTCATTTTTAACCGAATATTTCGGCAAGGTGACAGATACCATGCACGGCAACTTTTACAAATGCGGTGACGAAACACCGCACATGCATTATGCTATGTGGAGTCCGATTGATCTGCCGGAGCCGGACTATCACCGTCCCGAATTTTTCGGAGAAATTATTTTAGAAAAATAAGTGTTTTTTTGCAGTTTTCACCTTTTTTTCTTAAAACTGTTACACATAGAAATAAAAATTTGTTTGAAACTATTGCATATAATCTTTCATTCGTTCAAAAGACGTGTTATCGCGCCCGAAGGAATGTACACAAGCTTTATATGGAGGTAGTTTATGAACAAAACACTAACCGCAGCCATTTGCGCCGTTATTATGGCGCTTTCTGCCTGCATAACGCCGGTTTGGGCAGAACGCATTGACGATCCGCTGGTTGCCAACGATTTTATAAAAGAAACACCTGTGAACACAACGCTGAATTTCACCATCCGTGACTTTACGGACAGTGTCAATCCGCCTTCGGGCGGCAGCCTTTCGCACATTACCGTTACGCAGCTGACAAACAGCAGCGCGGGAACACTGCGCCTAGGCACAAACCCGGTCGCTTTAAACGACAATATTACGGCTGACCAATTGGATCGCTTAAATTTTGTACCGGTTAAGGATTATGAAGGAGAGGCCATTTTTACCTGGACGGCACATTACGGCACACAAAGCTCGCCATACCCATCGGCCGTTACCATTAAGGTCGGCGCCGGCGGCTCTGCACAGCCGGGCGCAACAGTCTCTCCCTCACCGTCTGCCGCGCCGCCGGCCTCATCCTCGCCTGTGCCTACGGCTTCGCCGGAAAACACGCAAAAGCCCCTGCAATATGAGGATATGCTGGAGCACTGGGGCGCTTATTCGGCCGGCATGCTGGCCGCAGAAGGACTAATTATCGGTGAAGAAATCGGCGGTCACTTTTATTTTTATCCGCAAAAAATGTTAACCCGAATGGATTTTATCATTTTGGCAAACAGCGTGTTCGGCGTCAAAACAAAGGACAGTACAGCCGACAACCCGTTTGCGGATGAAGGTGTACCGTCCTATATGCTGCGCCAGGCCATCGCCGCGTACGAAGCCGGCATCATCACCGGCAGCAGTGAGGGCGGCAAACTGTTTTTGCACCCCTTTGACATGCTGACCCGTGCCGAAGCCGCAAAAATTTTAGATAACGGCTTAAAGCTTACGCACCCGGCAACCGATGAGCTTTCGTTCGCAGACAGCAGTTCTGTGCCCGGCTGGGCTGTTCAGGCCGTTAAAAATATGGAAGCTTACGGCATTGTAAAGGGGTACGAGGATAACACCTTCCGCCCGTATGACAACATTACAAAAGCCCAAGCGGCAGAAATGCTGTATCAGGTCTTTAAATACCGCCAAAAGGTACAGCGCACGCAAAGCGTTTTTAATGCTGTGTTTTATGGCACGGTATAATATCGCTAACACAAACAGAGTTGTAGCAAAATGAAATCATTTTGCTACAACTCCTTCCATGCATAGCATAACATCACATCATTCAGAAGGGATACATTTTCATGAATCAAACCGCATTAATTACCGGCTCTTCACGCGGCATCGGCGCTGCTTGCGCAAAGCGTTTTGCAAAAGCAAGCTATAATGTTATGGTGCATTACAACACAAACCGAGCCAAGGCCGAAGCCATCTGCCGCGACATACTCGCCGACGGCGGCCGCGCCGCTTGCTTTGGGGCAGATATCAGCGATCCCGTACAGGCAGCCGCCTTGGTAAAGGCCGCCGAAAACGCCTTTGGTACGGTGGATGTTTTAATTAACAATGCCGGGATTGCACTGTATAAAATGTTTTGCGATACCACGCCAAGCGACTGGAACCATATTTTTTCGGTTAACGTAAACGGCATGGTGTATGTCACGCAAGCGGTTTTACCGGGGATGGTGCATCAAAAAGCCGGTAAAATCGTGAATCTATCCTCCATGTGGGGCATCACGGGCGGCTCGTGCGAGGTGGCATACTCCGCTTCCAAGGCGGCCGTCATCGGCTTTACCAAAGCGCTGGCCAAGGAACTGGGGCCTTCGGGCATATTGGTCAACTGCGTTGCTCCGGGCGTTGTCGAAACCGAAATGAACGCCGCTTTAGATGAAGAAACGCGCAAAGCCTTAACGGACGAAACGCCGCTTGAAAAAATTGCACACCCCGATGAGATTGCCGAAGCCGTTTACTTTTTGGCTTCGCCGCAAAACACCTTCACAACCGGTCAGGTGCTTAGCCCCAACGGCGGCATGGTGATATGATACATACATAAAGCACTGCCGACGGGCATCTCTATCCGCTTACCCATCGGCAGTGCTTTCTCGGTTATGGCTTTTATAAAGCTTGTATTGCTTGAATAAACGCTTCTGCCTTTGTTTTTTCAACAAACCCTTCCCCGATTTTGTGCAGCAAAACGCAATGCAACAAGCCGTTTTGCATTTTTTTATCCAGCAGCATGGTTGTATCCCATCCGTCCGGCAAGGTTGCTTCTGTCGGCAGATGAAACTGCCATAAAATGGCTTCAATTTTCTCGGCCGTTCCGGCTTCTGTTTTTCCTGTTCGTTCGCCCACCTGTGCTGCCAACACCATGCCGATGGCCACCGCCTTGCCATGTGTGTAGGTTTTAAAGCCGTAGCCCTTTTCAATCACATGACCCATGGTATGACCGAAATTAAGCAGCATACGGCTGCCCGTATCCAGTTCGTCCGCCTCTACCACTTTACGTTTTGCATCACAGCAGGTAGCAATGACAGCCGGTAAAATTGCGTCCATGGCTGCGCGGCTGCCCGCCTGCGACAGCTGCCGAAACAGCTCCGCATCACAGATACAGCCGTATTTAATGACCTCTGCCATACCATCCGCAAAGTCCGAGTCCGTCAGGCTGCCAAGCACCGTCGGGTCAATTAAAACCAAACGCGGCTGGTAAAAACTGCCGACCAGATTTTTGCCCTCCGGCACGTTAACGCCCGTTTTGCCGCCGACAGAGCTATCCACCTGTGCCAGCAGCGTGGTGGGAATTTGCACAAACGGCACACCGCGGAACAAGGTTGCCGCAAAAAATCCTGCCACATCGCCAACCACACCGCCGCCTAAGGCAACCACCACATCGGATCGCGTCATAGAAAAGGCAAACGCTTCGGTATACAGCCGTGCGATGCTCTCCAGTGTTTTAGAACCTTCTCCCGGCGCAAGACGTACCGCCTTCACCGCGTAGCCGCCTGCTTGCAGTGCTTCTGTCACGGTTGCTTCATACAGAGCCGCCACGGTGTCATCCGTTACCAAAATGACACGCCGCGGCGCCGGGCAAACCTTGTTAAGCTGCACCGCACAGTTTTGCAGCAGGCCGTTTTGAATCATAATCGGATAGCTGCGTTTACCCAAGCTTACTGTTAATTCTCTCATCATGCACCTCTCCTATGCCAAAAAATCTGCTTTGCGCTGTACGCTCTTTTCCAAAAAGGCTGCAAGCCCCTCCGAGTCATTTTGCGCCACGCATGTTTTCACTGTTTCCAGTCCTGTTTCAAACTCTGTAATGCAATCCATCAGCTCCTGCCCGTTGGCCAAAAACAGCTGACTCCAAAGCTTTGCGTCCAGCTTGGCAACGCGCGTGCAGTCCCGCAGGCTGCCTGCACTGAAATTTTTGGCCACATCCAGCCGCGGACTGGCACACAGCACTGCCGCCACAACATGCATCAGCTGGCTGGTATAGGCAATCATTGCATCGTGCTCCTCCGGTGTTGTAATCACCATTTCACGGCAGCCGATGTAAGCCGTCATCCGCTTTAGCCACTCCACATGCTCCGGCTTGTTCTGCGCATTGGGTGTCACAAGATAGCTGGCACCGCAAAACAGCTTTGCATCCGAAGCGAAAAAGCCGCTCACCTCTCGCCCTGCCATGGGATGACCGCCGATAAAATCAATGTCACGATTGGTTACCCCCTTGTAAATGGCTTGCTTTACGCCGCAAACATCGGTAACCAGAGCACCCGGTTTAAATTTGTTTTGATTGATGCACGCAACCGCCGCCTGCGGCGGCAGGCAAATAAAGGTCACATCCGCTTCGGCAAACACGGCTTCGGCGTTTTTTTCATTTTCAATCAGCCCGGCAGCATATGCTGCCTGCCATATGGACTCGTCCGTATCAAGGCCGTATATTGTTATATTTTCAAACCCCTGCAAAGCTTTTAAAAGCGACCCGCCGATTAAACCCAGTCCGCAGATGGCGACTTTTTTACACTTCACGATCCACAACCTCCGTCAACATTCTCAGCTTGCCGACTAATGCATCAAATTCCTCCGGCGTTATGGATTGCGCGCCGTCGCATTTTGCATTTTTGGGGTCGTTATGCACCTCAATCATCAGTCCGTCCGCACCGGCTGCAATGGCCGCCATCGCCATTGGTTCTACCATCCAGTTCATGCCCGTTGCATGAGAAGGATCCACAATAACCGGCAAATGGCTCATTTTTTTAATCGCGGGGATGGCACTTAAATCCAGCGTGTTGCGCGTGTAAGGCTCAAAGGTTCTTATGCCGCGCTCACACAAAACAACCTGATCGTTTCCGCCGGCCATAATGTACTCGGCCGACATCAACCACTCCTCCAGTGTAGAGGATAAGCCGCGCTTTAACAAAATGGGCTTTTTGGTTTTGCCCAGCTCTTTTAACAAATCAAAGTTCTGCATGTTCCGTGCGCCCACCTGAATCAAATCGACAGCGTAATCAAACACTTCAACATATTTGGGGGACATAATTTCCGAAACAATCGGCAATCCGGTTTCGCGCTTGGCTTCCTGCAAAAGCTCAAGCCCTTCAAATTTCATTCCCTGGAATGCATAAGGCGAAGTACGGGGCTTGAAAGCGCCGCCGCGTAACAAGCCGGCTCCGGCAGCCTTTACGCGTTTTGCCACATCTGTAATCTGTGCTTCGCTTTCAACCGAACAAGGCCCGGCAATCAGCGCCAGCTTTTTGCCGCCTATTTCTTCTTTTCCAACGCGAACTATGCTGTTTTCGGGGTGGAACTTTCGGTTTGCTTTTTTAAACGGCTCCGAAACACGCATCACCCTGTCAACGTTCGGGTTCAGCTGCAAGGCGCTCATATCTACCTCAAGCGTATTGCCCACAACGCCTAAAACGGTACATTCAACACCCTTGCTGACCTGCACTTCCATTTGCATGTTCTCAAGCTCCTGCACCGTATGCTTTATGTTTTCCTCTGTTGCCCCCGGCTTCATAATCACTATCATTGTAATTGCCTCCTTTGGTTTTGGGTAGTGCCCGAAATTCGGGCAAAGAAAAAAAGGAACTCATTTTTAATGAGTTCCCAAACTTACTTAATTTATTTTTCCTCGGCTTTATACGAAGCAAGGACTCACTAAATCGCGCATATGAAATTGTTTGCAGCAAAAATAACCGAAGCTATAATAAAAGCTACGGCTAAAGTAATAACC
>UQYH01000021.1 GCA_900545185.1 uncultured Eubacteriales bacterium
TTTTTTTTTTCAAGCAGAAGACGGCATACGAGATACATCGGTGACTGGAGTTCAGACGTGTGCTCTTCCGATCTATGGACAGTGGCATCTTTAAAGGCCTGTATTCAATACGGCGCTGTTTCGGCCAAGGTGCACGTTTTAAAACGCGGTCTTTTGCAAAAAGCAGACTATGCGGCATTGGCGCAGCAAAAAACGGTGCCCGATGCCTGTGCCTATTTAAAAAACGAAACAGCCTATCGCTCTGTTTTGGAAAACGTAAACGAGCATACCGTTCATCGTACCGAGCTGGAACGATACATTAAGGCGGCCTATGCGCACGATGCGGTTAAGCTGGTTAGCTTTGACAACGGTAAAAACAAGGCCTTTTACCAATATATTTACGTTAAAACCGAGCTGGATGTCATTAAAAACATTCTGCGGTCGCTGGCAAATGACGAACAGCCGGAGTATGACATTCCGCCTGTTTTGCTGCGGCACTTTACGGTGGATGTAAACCGTTTGCTGACCTCGGCCGATATACCCGAATTTTTGGATAATCTTGCCGGGTCGCGCTATGAGGCCATGCTTGCGCCGCTGGTGCAGCAAAAGGAGCATCAAAACCTGTTCAGCATTGAAATGACGCTGGATATGTACTACTATCAGCTGGTGGAAAAGCTGCGCCGCGCATTGCCCGGTGCTCTTGACAGGAAGCTTTTGGCCGAAACGACCGGCGCTGAGCTGGATATTTTAAACCTGTTTTGGATTTTCCGCTGCAAAAAGTATTTTGACCTGCCGCGTGAGCTTGTTTATTCGTACTTAATTCCGAATCACGGGCGCATAACGCGTGACGAGATGGTACGGCTGGTAGAGGCACCCACAGTGGAGGCTTTTATTGCAGAGGTACGCCAAACGCCGTATGGCAAGGTTTTTGAAAACTACACCGGTGAGTTTTTTCATAAAAAATACGCGGAATATGTGTATAACCTGCATCAAAAGTTTTTCAGGCTGTATCCGTATTCGGTGCTGGCTGTGGTTTCGTATTTACATTGTAAGGAAATTGAAATTTCTAATATAACCACTATGATTGAGGGCATTCGCTACGGTCTTGCGCCGGAGGCTATTTTGCCCTATGTGGTCGGGCTGGAGGAAAACAACGGCCCTGCCGAACAAAATTAACCCGCGCGTGCGGGGAATTGGGGTGTGAAGCACATTGGCAATTCAAAAAATGAAGCTTATCAGCATTGTGGGGCCGGTTGAGGATTTTGATACCGTTGCCCAAAAATATTTGCTTGGCTTTGATATGCATGTTGAAAATGCAATCTCGCTTTTGGATAACGTAAAAGGGCTTGTTCCCTTTGCGGATGACGGTTCTGTGGCAGAGCCGCTGGCCAAAATACGGGAATATTTTCAGCTGGCCGCGCTGGATTTGGAAACGCTTTCGCAGCAGGCAGCCGAGCGGCATCGCTCTTTGGCCGAGATTACGGCACAGCTTGACGAAGTGGGCGGCCGTTTGTTTGATACGCATGAAAAGCTGCGGCAAAACGAAGCGGCGGCAGAGGCAAACAGGCAAGTGATCCGTCAGCTTTCGCATATGCGCAGCCTGGATGCGGATTTGGACGAAATTTTCCGTCTTTCCTTTATTAAGTTCCGCTTTGGGCGATTGCCGAAATCCGGCTATCAAAAACTGAAAATGTACTTAGAGGATATTGACGCCATTTTTGTGGAGGGCGAAATTGACGCCGATTATGTGTACGGCATTTATTTTATGCCGGCTGAGCAGGAAGAAAAGATAGACGCTGTTTTTTCGGCACTTTATTTTGAACGGATTATGATATCGGGCGATGCGCACGGTACGCCGGAGGAGGCCTGCAAGCAGTTTGAGGCGCATTGCGAGGCGCTTTCGGCCGAGCATGAGGCTTTAACGGGCGATGTGCGCAGCATTGTGCAGGAATATGAAGCGTCGCTTTTGGCGGATTATAAGTCGCTTAAAAATATGGAAACGGTGAAGGCGCTGAAAAAAATGTCCGCCCACACGCGGGACTCGTTCTATGTGGCCGGATGGGTGCCGGCGGATGATACCGAAGCCATTACAAAAGCGCTGCAAAACGAGCCGAACGTTATTGTGGTGGAGGAAGAGCCGGATATTATTAAAAAGGCAACGCCGCCGATTCGGCTGCGCAACGCAAAGCTGTTCCGTCCCTTCCGCATGTTTGTGGAAATGTATGGCTTGCCCTCGTATACCGAGCTGGATCCGACGCCGATTCTGGCCATCAGTTATGCGCTGCTGTTCGGCATTATGTTTGGTGATGTGGGACACGGCTTGCTGCTCTTTTTGGGCGGTACGCTGCTTTACAAGCTTAAAAAGATGGATTTGGCTGGCATTATGGCACAGGCCGGATTTTGTGCTACCATTTTCGGATTTTTATACGGCAGCATCTTCGGTAATGAAGAAATTTTGCGGCAAAACCCCATTACATCGCGGTTTTTCTTAATATCCCCGATGGAAGACATTACAACCATTCTAATCAGTACGGTTGCGCTGGGCGCCGTGATTATTATGATAGCTATGCTTCTCGGCATGATAAACGCCGCCAAAAACAAGCAGTGGGGCAAGCTTTTGTTTACGCAAAACGGCCTTGCCGGGCTTGTGTTTTACGGGTTTTTGCTGTTTACGGTTGTGAACATGTTTTTACATATCACCACCGTGCCGGCTGCGGTTTCGGCGCTGTGCATTGTGCTGCCGCTGATATGCATGTTTTTGCAGGAGCCGCTTTCGGATCTTTTGGCCGGCAAAAAGAACTGGATGCCGGAAAACATGGGCGAATTTATGATGGAATCGTTCTTCGAACTGTTTGAAGTGATTCTTTCGTATGCCACGAACACCATCTCGTTTGTGCGTTTGGGTGCGTTTGCACTGGCACACGGCTGTATGATGAGCGTTGTGTTCATCTTGGCAGGCATGACCTCCGGCGTGGGGTATGTCATCGTTTTAATTTTGGGCAACGCACTGGTTGTCGGCCTGGAAGGCTTAATTGTCGGCATCCAATCCCTGCGTTTGGAATTTTATGAAATGTTCTCACGGTTTTATGAGGGCGGCGGTCGCCCCTTTAAAAATTTAAAAGCTTAATTTTAGGAGGATAAAACAATGGCAATTAAAGTGATTACAACAATTTTAGTGTTAAGTATTGCGGTACCCTTTGGTGTTTACTTTTTGGGTAAAAAGACGCAAAAGCGCGGCAAGGCAATGTTGATTACCAACATTTCCACCTTTTTTATCACCCTGCTGCTAGCAACGGTCGGTTTGTTTTCCGGCTCGGTTTTCGCTGTGAATGAAGCGGCCGAAACGGCAGCGGCTGCCGCACCGCTTGCAAGCGGTCTCGGCTATGTGGCGGCTGCGCTTGCCACGGGTATGTCCACCATCGGTGCCGGTATTGCCGTTGCGGCGGCTGCTTCCTCGGCTCTCGGCACAATCAGTGAGGATCCGAAGCTGATGGGTAAATCCCTTATCTTCGTTGCGCTGGCCGAAGGTATTGCGCTGTATGGTCTGCTGGTATCCTTTAGTATTCTGGCGCGTCTGTAGGGTGATGGTATGAAAATGTATTTGCTGAGCGACAATGTGGATACACTGCGCGGCATGCGGCTGGCCGGTGTGGAGGGTGCCGTTGTGCACAGGCAGGATGAGCTTTTGGCACAGCTGGAGCTTTTGGCCGGTGCGCAGGATGTTGCCGTTGTGCTGGTTACGCAAAAGCTGACAGCGGCGTTTTCTGCCACATTGGAGGCATTTGGACAAAAACACAAAACGCCCCTGTTTGTCACCGTTCCGGATCGTCATGGTGCATGGTCCGACCGGCTGACGGCGTATATTAAAGATGCCATCGGCATTTCGGTTTAATGTTGCCGCGTCTTGCGGCAGTTACCCTATTTTGAAAAGGAAGTGAAATACTATGCTGACAACGGAGGAAAAGCTTCGGCATTTTTCGCAGTCTGTTTTTGCCAAGGCGCAAAAACAGGCCGATACGGTAACACAATCGGCACAAAAGGCGGCCAAGGTGCAAACCGATGCGTTTGAAAACCGCTGCCTGGACAATGCTTACCATACCATTCAAACCCAAACCCGTAAAATCCGCCGTCACGCACAGGAAAACGTAGCGCGCCAAAAGCTGGAGGCGCGTCGCGAACTGTTTAAAAAACGTGAAGCCATGGTAGACGAGGTGTTTTCTGCCGCAGCCGAAAGATTGGCGGCCTTTCGAGCAAGCAGTGGATATCTTGCTTTTTTAAAGAAATCGGTTGCGGAGGCGGAAACTGTTTTGGGTACAACGGCCCTGCAGGTTACGCTGGATTCGGCCGACGGTGCGTTTGTGACAGAACTGCAAAGCGCCTATCCCGATGCGGAATTTAAAACGGGCAAAACGGGCAGCCGATTGCCCGGCGGCATTTATGCGGCTGATACCGCTGCCGCACGTACGGCCGACTTGACGCTGGAATCGCTTTTGCGCGATGAAAAAACAAGATTTTTGGCCGAAAGCGGCTTTACACTGTAATGTGCGTTTTGCCGCACCAAGGAGTTTGCTCACACTCCCTGCGGCATATTTCGATTTTGTGAGCGGAAAGGCGGCTTTTACATGCAAGGTACAATTTACGGAATTAACGGCCCTGTCGTTTATGTTAAGGGCAGCCGCGAATTCGGCATGCTTCAAACGGTGCGCGTTGGCAACGAACGCTTAATGGGTGAGGTCATCGGCATTACGGATGCATATACCATTGTGCAGGTGTATGAATCCACCACGGGCTTAAAGCCCGGTGAGCCGGTTACATCTATGGGCGTACCGCTTTCCGTTACGCTGGGACCGGGCATTATCGGCAATATTTTTGACGGTATTGAACGTCCCCTGCTGGCGGTTGAGCAAAAAAGCGGCGCATTTTTGGATCGGGGCTTAAATGTTCCGTCACTTTCTACCGAAAAAAAATGGGAGGTTACGCCGGTCGTTGCGGTCGGTGATGCGGTGCAGCCGGGCGATGTGATTGCCACCGTGCCCGAAACCTCTTTGATTACACATAAAATTATGGTGCCTGCCGGTGTTTACGGCAAGGTTGCCGAAATTTACGGCGGCAGCCATACCATAACCGAGACGATTGCCGTGATTGAACAAAACGACGGCACAAAAAAAGAAATGACCATGACGCAAACCTGGCCGATTCGTACGCCGCGCCCGTATACGGCGCGTAAGCCGATTGACCGTCCGCTGGTTACCGGACAGCGTATTATCGATACGCTGCTGCCCATTGCCAAGGGCGGCACGGCTGCCGTGCCCGGCGGTTTCGGTACGGGTAAAACCATGACGCAGCATCAGCTGGCCAAGTGGTGCGACGCCGACATTATTATTTACATCGGCTGCGGTGAGCGCGGTAACGAGATGACGCAGGTGCTGGAGGACTTTTCGAAGCTGATTGACCCGAAATCCGGCCGTCCGCTGATGGACAGAACCGCGCTGATTGCCAACACCTCTAACATGCCTGTGGCCGCGCGTGAGGCCTCTATTTATACGGGTATTACGCTGGCCGAATACTATCGCGATATGGGGTATCATGTGGCGGTTATGGCAGACTCGACCTCCCGTTGGGCCGAGGCGCTGCGTGAAATTTCCGGCCGTTTGGAGGAAATGCCGGCTGAGGAAGGCTTTCCGGCTTATCTGGCTTCGCGCTTGGCCGGGTTTTACGAACGCGCGGGCTATGTGGAAAACCAAAACGGAACCGAAGGCTCTGTTACCATTATTGGTGCCGTATCGCCGCAGGGCGGCGACTTTTCGGAGCCGGTTACGCAAAACACCAAGCGGTTTGTCCGCTGCTTTTGGGCGCTTGACCGATCGCTTGCCTATGCGCGGCATTATCCTGCCATTAACTGGCTGACAAGCTACAGCGAATATTTGGATGACTTGGCCGACTGGTATGATGAAAACGTTAGCCCGGACTTTTTTGCCCTGCGCGGTGAAATTGCAAAAATCTTACAGGATGAAAGCAAGCTGATGGAAATTGTCAAGCTGATTGGTGAGGATGTTTTGCACGATGAACAAAAATTGACGCTGGAAATTGCCAAGGTGATTCGGCAGGGCTTTTTGCAGCAGAATGCATACCATCCGTCCGACACATATGTGCCGCTTGAAAAGCAGTATCGTATGATGCAGCTGATTTTGTATGTAAACGAAAAGGCGAAGGATATTGTATCCAGGCAGATTCCGATTTCGTATTTGCGTCAAAGCGGTATTTTTGAAGATATTATTAAGGTGAAATATGATATCGGCAATGATGAGCTTGAAAAATTCGATACGTACCGTCAAAGGGTTGACGCAATCTATCAGGAGCTGCTGCAAAAGCAGGCATAAGGAGTGAGCGATATGGCAATTGAATATTTGGGGCTGACCGAAATTAACGGTCCGCTGGTTGTGCTGGATGGCCTGCAAGACGCAGCCTTTGAAGAGATTGTGGAAATTACCGCGCCGGGCGGCGAGGTGCGCACCGGCCGTATTATTGAAATTCAGGGTGAACGCGCCATTGTGCAGGTGTTTGAAAATACCTCGCTGTTATCCTTACAAAACACGAAAACCAGGCTGACGGGTAAGCCCATGATGATGCCGCTTTCCAAAGAAATTTTAGGCCGTGTGCTTTCCGGCACGGGCAAGCCGATTGACGGTTTGGGTGCGGTATATCCCGAAGTGATGATGGACGTAAACGGCAAGCCCATCAATCCCGTTGCGCGTGAATATCCGCGTAACTTTATTCAAACCGGTATTTCGTCAATCGACTGCTTAATGACCTTAATTCGCGGCCAAAAGCTGCCGATTTTCTCCGGCAACGGCCTTCCGCAGGATGCGCTGGCCGTGCAGATTGTCCGTCAGGCACAGCTGGCCGGGGACAAAAATCAGCAATTTGGTATTGTGTTTGCCGCCATGGGCGTTAAAAATGACGTGGCCGACTACTTCCGCCGCTCGTTTGAAGAAAGCGGCGTGCTGGATCGCGTTGTTATGTTTTTGAACCTTTCGGACGACCCTGTGGCCGAGCGTATTATTACGCCGCGTGCCGCGCTGACGGCGGCCGAATATCTGGCCTATCAGCACGATATGCACATTTTGGTTATTTTAACGGATATGACGGCCTATGCCGAAGCCCTGCGTGAGATTTCTTCCTCCAAGGGTGAAATCCCCTCTCGTAAGGGTTTTCCGGGTTATTTATACAGTGATTTGGCTTCGCTTTTCGAGCGTGCCGGTATGATTCATGACGCGAAAGGCTCTGTGACGCAGATTCCGATTCTTTCTATGCCGAATGACGATATTACCCACCCGATTCCGGACTTGACGGGGTACATTACAGAAGGGCAGATTGTTCTTGACCGTCCGCTTTCGTTAAAGGGCATTTATCCGCCTGTCAGCGTGCTGCCGTCTCTTTCGCGTTTGATGAAGGATGGTATCGGTGAGGGCTTTACGCGCAAGGATCATCCGGATTTGTCGAATCAGCTGTTTGCTTCGTATGCCAAGGTGCAGGATGTGCGTTCGCTGGCTTCGGTTATCGGTGAAGATGAACTTTCTGATCTTGACAAGCTTTACCTAAAATTCGGCAGTGCGTTTGAAGAACAGTTTATCAATCAGGGCAAAACCGAAAACCGTTCGATTGAAACCACGCTGAATTTGGGGTGGCAGCTGCTTTCTATTTTGCCGAAAACGGAACTGGATCGTGTGGACAGTGCGCTGCTGGATCAATATTATAAGGGTGACGAGGCCGAAACGTCGCAGGGAGCGTGATGTAAATGGATGCTTCATTATTCCCCACAAAAGGTAATTTAATGCTGGCCAAAAACACGCTGGCGCTTTCTAAGCAGGGGTATGAGCTGCTGGACAAAAAGCGGAATATTTTAATCCGCGAAATGATGCTGCTGGTTGACGAGGCGGCCGAATTGCAGCAGGATATGGGCAAGGTGTTTGCCGAGGCCTATCAAGCCTTGCAGCATGCCAATATCACCCTGGGTATCAGCGAGGTGGAACGCCTGAGTCATGCTGTTCCCATTGAGGAGGATGTGGAAATCCGTTTTCGCAGCGTGATGGGTGTGGAGCTGCCTGTTGTTCGGTACACCGCGCCGCCGCTGACACCGCAATACGGTTTTTACAATACCAATCCTGCGCTGGATGAAGCCGTGATGAAGTTTGCCAAGGTGAAGGAGATGACGCTGCGTCTTGCAGAGGTTGAAAATGCCGTACGCCGTTTGGCTGTTAACATTAAAAAGACACAAAAGCGCGCCAATTCTCTGAAAAATGTGCTGATTCCGCAATATGAGACCATTGTCAAATCCATTCAGGATATTTTGGACGAAAAAGAGCGTGAGGAATTTACGCGTTTGAAGGTTATTAAAAAACAAAAAATGAAAAATGACTAGTCTGTAACATACAGCCGTGCGGTATGATGTACTTGCCGCACGGCTGTGTTTTTGTGTTGCTAATGTCTATCTTACAGATTCACGCTGCCGCAGTCAATCAGCACCGTTACATTCGGATGTGTCAAAAGCAGTGTGGAGGGGTTCGTGGTCATTACATCGTTGCCCAAAAGCTCCCGAACGGCCTTCTCCTTATTCTTGCCGCTGGCCAGCATTAAAATGTGCTTTGCCTTTAAAATGCTGCCCATACCCATGGTAACGGCCTGTGTGGGAACATCGGCCGCGCTGGCAAAAAAGCGGGAATTTGCCTGAATGGTCTCCGGCGTCAGGTCAACAATATGGGTTCTTGCGTCCAGCTTGGCGTTCGGCTCGTTAAAACCGATGTGACCGTTGTTGCCGATACCCAAAACCATGGTATCAATACCGCCCATAGCTGCAATTTTTTCGTCATAAGCGTGTGCCATGCCTTCGATATCATCGCCGATACCCTTCGGGATGTTGGTGTTTTCCGGCTTTAAGTTCACGCGAGAATACAAATTCTTGTTCATAAAATAGTAGTAACTCTGGTCGTTAGAGGGGTCAAGACCCAAATATTCATCCAGATTAAAGGTGGTTACTTCCGAAAAATCCAAATCCATGTGTGCCAGATTGTCATACATGCCAATACCGGTAGAACCTGTCGGCAAGCCGATTACAGCGTTCGGCTTCATACGGATTTGTGCAGCAACCAGGTCAGCTGCCTTTTTTGAAAATTCCTCGTAATCCTTGCATTTAATAACTCTCATTTGTATATACTTCCTTTCTTGTAATATCAAAATTATAAGCTGTCTTACGGGTTTCGGCCGCCGCGCGACCCAAATTCGCAAGGCATTGTAAAACGCCCAAAGCCTCCGCGGATGGCCGCGGAGGCGTAGTCATTCAGTTTTTATAAACCTATTGCAGATAATTCCGCAGGTTGGCAAGGTCGATTCTAAGGGCTTCCATTGTGTCCTCAATGCCTTCAAACTCAACCGAAATCCAGCTGTCATATCCGATGTTTTGCAATGCAAACAGGCAGCTTGTAACGGGAACAGCCCCATGGCCGACAATGGTACCGCGCAGATAATTCCCCGTGCGGCTTCTGAAAAATCCTTCACCGGGATTCGTCCCCGTGCCGGGCTTTACAATAAAGTCCTTTGCGTGCATAAAGAACGCACCCTCGCGCAGTCTGCCGCAGGCATAAGCCGGGTCGCAGTCGCCGCAAAGAAAGTTGCCCATATCCAGCAAAAAGCCGAAATTGGGATGATTCACCGCGCGGCGCAGCGCCTCTAAACGGTCGGGATCCTGAAAAATAAATCCATGGTTTTCCACCATTGTCCGAATCCCGCGCGCAGCCGCATACTCCGTAACGGCACGGCAGCCCTCGGCAATCGACGGCAACGCTTCGTCAAAGGTTCTGTACTCGCCCAAACAAAAGGTCGCATCATGACGCATGTGCGGCACGCCGAGCACAGCGGCAATCTCTACCTTGGCGCAGGTTTCCTCAATTTCCTTTGCCAGTGCGTCACCGCTTTTGGCAAAGTTGGCACCTGTGCAAAAGTTCACAATCGGCAAACTCTGCCGCTTGGCTTCTTCGGCCAGCTCCTTTGCGTAATCAAGCTTTGAAACACCCTCCGGCGCCGCAATTTCGGAAAATTCAATCCCGTCATAGCCAAGCTCTTTGGCCAGGGCGATACAGTCCTTTTGCGAGACGTTTTCTTTTTGCATCAGCTTTGAAAAGCTGTACGAATTAACGGCAATCTTCACGGCCTCTCACCCCTTTTACAAAATGACTTCGTGACCGGTTTCGGCCGATTTGTAAATCGCATCCAAAATCTTCATCATGGTCACGCCGTCCTCTGCCGGGGAAATGCACTCTGCTTCGCCGCGTACGCAAGCCAAATAGTGTGCAATTTCTTGCTCAAACAAGCCGTTAAAGGAAAGAGCCGTCGAACGCTTCAGCGTCACATCCGCCATGTAGCCGTTGATATCGGTATAAAGCTCCAGCTCCGGCTCCAGCTTGGCGCCGCCCTTGGTGCCCATCAACTCAATACGGCCGACATCCTCTTTAATATTTAAAGAAAAGCTGGCTTCTACGCTGATAACCGAGCCGTTATCAAAACGGATTAAAGCGGTTGCAAAATCCTCAACCGTGCAAACATCATCCGGTGTTGCGCTGGTTGCTATGTAGCCCGGTCTGTCCTTGCAGTCGGGGCGGTCGAACAGCTTTTGAAAGGTTGCGCCGTAAACCGAAACCGGCTTGGGCTTGCCCATCAAATACCGTGTCAGGTCAATTACATGTACGCCCAAATCAATCAGCGGACCGCCGCCGGAACGGGATTTGTCACCAAACCAACCGCCGGGGTTGCCCTGACGGCGTAAATATGTTGCCTTACTATAGTATAAATCACCAAGGGTATCGTTGTCAATAAAATCTTTCACAATTTTACAATCGTTTCCAAAACGGCGGACAAAGCCAATCATTAACAGCTTGTTATTTTTCTTGGCTGCCTCCAGCATGGTTTGTGCTTCTGCCTCGCTGGTCGCCATGGGCTTTTCGCACAAAACGTGCTTACCGGCCTCCAGCGCCGCAATGGTGCAGGGCGCATGCTGAGAGTTCCAGGTGCAAACGCTTACGGCATCGATTTCCGAAAGCGCCAGCATATCCTCTTTTTTGGTAAACAGGCGCGTTACGCCGTATTTTTCGCCCATCTCGTGCAGGCGTTTTTCGTTAATATCGCAAAATGCGTATAACTCTGTGTCCGGATCTGCCTTATAACCGGCAATATGGCTTTCCGAAATGCCGCCCACGCCGATAATACCGACTTTTAATTTCTTTGCCATGGGTTATGCCTCCTCCATTTGTTTTGTCAAAAAGTTAACGGCTGTGCGGATGTCGCCTTCAACATCCTCACCCACTTCACGTTCAATGGTTAAAAATCCGCGATAGCCGATTTCATACAAAGCCTTTAAATAATTCGGGAAGTCCACATCTCCCTCGCCCAGCGGCAGTTCGATAAAGGAGTGGCCCATTTTAATTTCTTCCTCAATAATGCCGTAAATGGCTTCGGGATCCTTATCAAACAGCTTGCGGCCGTCCTTTGCATGTGTGTGGACGATGTAATCCTTTAAGGTGTAGACCGCCTGCACCGGGTCATCCCCCGTTACCATAACCAGGTTGGCCGGATCAAGGTTTACGGCAACACCGTGCGAATCGAGCGAATCCAAAAAGTTCTTTAAGGTCAGGGCGCGCTCCGGACCGGTTTCAACGGCAAAGTGCGCGTCAATGCTGTCGGCATACTCGGCCAGTTCGCGGCAAGCCTCTTGCATCACCTTATAACGGTCATGCGTGGGTTCCTCCGGTACAACGCCGATGTGTGTTGTAACAATATTGGTTTCCAGTTCTTTTGCCAAATCCAAAATCCGTTTCGAGCCTTCAATCAGTTCGGGATTGCGCGCAGGGTCACCGAAGCCCATGCCAAAATCGCCGCACAGCGCGGAAAAACACAAACCGCTAGACTTTACCATGTCCAAAAGCTCACGGCGTTTTGCGCCGACAAGCTCCTGCGGAGAATGAGCGCCGGAGGTTGCATACATTTGAATCCCCTTAGCGCCGAGCGCAGCCGCTTTTTGCAGTGATACGGCAAAGTCCTGATGGAAACAGTCAATAATAATACCAATCGGGAAATGATACATATTGTTTCATTCCTTTCTGTAAAAAGATAAAAAAACCTTGTTTTTTCTGTAAGCTTATTGTATAATAAAATGAAAGGAATGTAAAGGCATAATCTTGCTAAGTTTTAACACATTATTGCCTTTTGGAGAGGGAATACAGGTTATGATAAGCAATTACGAATCCCATGTCGGCATATTAGATAAAGAAAGCCCCTATGTTTTCCATTTGGATAAACTGGAAAACAACGCGTCTTACGCTCACTGGCATGAAAATTTAGAACTTCTCTATATCGTTTCCGGCGGCGGCCATGTCATAACGGATAACGTATCGGTAGCCGTGCGCGCCGGGCAGGTGGCCGTCATCAACTCAAACCATATCCACACCATGATCCCCGAACCGGCCATGTCGTATTATTGTCTGATTGTGGACAAGTTTTTTTTGGAAAGCTTTGGGTTTTATGTGGAAGAAACGGTTTTTGAGCGGCTGGTTGATTCTGCCGGCGCCTCCCGTATTTTCCGCGGCATTATTCGCGAAATTGAACAGAAAAAAAAGTTTTACGAATCGCAGGTTAAGGCCGATATTGTTTCGCTTTTGGTCTGCCTCTCGCGGGATCATACCGCGTTTCGCCCCGGTATTTCCGATTCGGCCGCCGGGCGTAAGCTTGCCGCCGTTAAAGAGGTGCTGCGCTATTTGCAAAAGCACTACCGTGAGCCTGTCGCCCTGCAGGATGTGGCCGACGCGGTGGGGTTTAATAAATACTATATATCGCACCTGTTTAAAGAAATCGTCGGCTGCTCTATGGTACACTATATCAATTATCTGCGCTGCTCCTGTGCCAAATCGCTTTTGTCAAGCGAAAAATATACCGTCAGCGAGGTGGCAGAGCTGTGCGGCTTTGAAAACCTTTCATACTTTTCAAAAACCTATAAAAAGCATATGTCCCTCCTTCCGCGGGAGCAAAAGGGACACGGTGCAGAGGAAAACACCTGATGCGGCATATGACGGGTGAACATTACGAAAATGACGGCTTGTGAAAAATTATATTGCATAGTACGGAAAAAAATAGTATAATAGTTATGTATAAAAATCACCCTTTTTTTCTCATACTGAGAGGAGAAAGGATGATGCATATATGCAGAATGAAGCAGAAACACAAAACAATGTGATGCCGCAAAACGGCCAAACGGACGGCGGAGAGGAAAAAAGCCGGACAGAGGAAAACGCGCAGAATGTGAAGGATTTTGGCATGAGCGACATGGAAAACTCACGCGGGAACATTCATTGTCTGACGATTGTGGGGCAGGTGGAGGGTCATATGCTGCTGCCTTCGCAGAACAAATCCACCAAATATGAGCATGTGATTCCGCTTTTGGTTTCGGTGGAGCAGAATGAAAAGATTGACGGTCTTTTGGTGGTTTTAAACACCATCGGCGGTGATGTGGAAGCCGGGCTTGCCATTGCCGAAATGATTGCCAGCATGCAAAAACCGACCGTTTCGCTGGTGCTGGGCGGCGGCCACAGCATTGGTGTGCCGCTGGCGGTTTCGGCCAAACGATCGTTTATTGTGCCTTCGGCTTCTATGACAATTCATCCCATCCGCATGAACGGAACCATTATCGGCGTGCCGCAGACCTATGAATATTTTAACAAAATGCAGGAACGCGTGATTAATTTTGTGGTGCGCAACTCGTCGATACAAAAGGATGTTTTTACCGAGCTGATGATGAAAACGGGCGAAATTGCCAACGATGTGGGCTGCATTGTTTTGGGTGACGAGGCTGTGCGCCTGGGGCTGATTGACGAAGTCGGCGGCATTGCGCAGGCGCTGGAGTGCCTTTACACCATGATTGAGAAAAACAAGGCAGAGCAGGCAGAAGCCGAGCAGAATGTGACGGATGACCCTGCTGCCGATCATCAAATAACGAAAAAGAAAGAGTGAACAAGCATGAATCAGGAATTAAAACCGGGTATTACCAACAAAATCAGCATCATCGTGGATGAATCGGTCAGCGCCATGCGCGCGGCCAGCGGCGAAATGGACGTGTTCGGCACACCGTTTGTCATTGCCTTAATGGAGCAGACAGCCGACAAGAGCGTACGCCCCTACCTTGCACCGGGCTGCGCTACGGTGGGCACAATGGTGAATATGCATCATACAGCGGCTACGCCGATGGGCATGGCGGCCTATGCCACCTCTGAATTAATTGAGGTGGATCGCCGCCGTTTGGTGTTCCGCGTGGCAGTGTTTGATGAAGCAGGACAGGTGGCAGACGGGATTCATGAACGCTTTATTATCGATAAAGAAAAGTTTATGCAAAAAACAGAGAACAGAGGGAAGGGGAACGAATAACGAATGAAAAGTGATATTGAAATTGCACAGGCGAAGCAGCCGTTACATATTAAAGAGATTGCCGCCAAGCTGCACATTGAAGAGGATGATTTGATTTATTACGGCCGCGATAAGGCTAAGCTTTCGGAATCGCTTTTGCAGCGCGTGCAAAAGAATAAGGACGGCAAGCTGATTTTGGTGACGGCCATTAATCCCACGCCGGCCGGTGAGGGCAAGACCACAACAACGGTCGGGCTGGGGCAGGCGATGGCGAAAATCGGCAAAAATGCCGTGATTGCCCTGCGCGAACCGTCACTTGGCCCCGTGATGGGTGTGAAGGGCGGTGCGGCCGGCGGCGGCTATGCACAGGTGATTCCCATGGAGGATATTAACCTGCATTTTACAGGCGATATGCATGCCATTACGGCCGCGAATAATTTGCTGTGCGCCATGCTGGATAACCACATTATGCGCGGCAACAAGCTGGGGATTGATCCCACGCGCGTGGTGTTTCGGCGCGTTTTGGATATGAACGACCGCGCCCTGCGGCACATTGTTGTCGGGCTGGGCGGCAAGCTGAACGGGATTCCGCGTGAGGATGGCTTTACCATTACCGTGGCATCGGAGGTCATGGCGATTTTATGCCTGGCAACGGATATTGCCGATTTGAAAAAACGGTTGGGGAACATTGTGGTTGGCTATACCTATGACGATCAGGAGGTTAAAGCATCGCAGCTGGGTGCGGAGGGCGCAATGGCCGCGCTGCTGAAGGATGCCATGCAGCCCAATTTGGTGCAGACCTTAGAGGAAACGCCCTGCCTGATGCACGGCGGCCCCTTTGCTAATATTGCACACGGCTGCAACAGCGTACGTGCCACAAAAACGGCGTTGAAGCTGGCGGATTATGTGATTACCGAGGCCGGATTTGGCGCGGATTTGGGCGCGGAGAAGTTTTTTGACATTAAATGCCGTGTTGCCGGTTTGAAGCCGGAGGCGGTTGTCTTGGTGGCAACCGTGCGCGCGCTGAAATATAACGGCGGCGTGCCAAAAACCGATTTGCAGGCCGAGAATACGGAAGCGCTTGCGCGCGGTCTGTGCAATTTGGAGAAACATATTGAAAACTTAAAGCGCTTCGGTGTTGGTGTGATTGTGGCGCTGAACCGTTTTCATACGGATTCGGACGCGGAGCTTGCGTTGGTTGAGGACTGCTGCCGCAAAAACGGCGTGGCCTTTTCGCTTTCTGATGTGTTTACTTGCGGCGGTGAAGGCGGTGTGGATTTGGCGCGGCAGCTGGTTACCATGCTGGAGCAGCCGAGTGCGTTTCGGCCGCTGTATGACGCGTCTCTTTCTTTAAAAGAAAAAATTGAAACGATTGTGAAGGAGATTTACGGCGGCAGCGCCGTCAGCTACAGCGCCGAGGCAGAAAAAGAGCTGGCACGGCTGGAGCAGGCAGGCTATGGGGGTCTGCCCGTATGCATGGCCAAGACGCAATACTCCCTTTCGGACACGGCATCGCTTTTGGGGCGGCCGGAGGGCTTTACCTTTACGGTGCGTGAGGTGCGTTTGTTTGCCGGTGCAGGATTTGTAACCGTTTATTGCGGCAACATTATGACCATGCCGGGATTGCCTGCGCAACCGGCGGCTATGAACATTACCGTGACGGATGACGGTAAAATTCAGGGTTTATTTTAGGAATCGGATGTTTTATGGTGTTTCGTCGGAGGGATGGTATGGACAATCGGGCTTGTTTGGATTTGATGCTGCGTACCGGGCAGATGCTTTTGGAATCCGGCGCGGAGACATTTCGCGCGGAGGACGCAGCTTTATACATATTTAACCGTATCGGCGAGGGGAGCATTAATATTTTTGCCGTGCCGACTATGGTGATTATTGAAATTAAGGGAACGGACGGGCAGGTTTTAACAGGCTGCAAGCGGATTCGACATCGTTCTACCCATTTGGGAAAGTTTGAGCAGGTGAACGATGTGGCGCGCCGCGTTTCTTCGGGAGAGCTTTCGGCCGAGGCGGCGCTTTTGCAGCTGGATGCCATTGACTGCGCAAGGCAGCCGCGGCGCATTTTAACCATGCTGGCCATGGCTTGCGCGGCAGGGCTGTTTTCGCTTTTGATTACGGGTGGCCCTGCCGAGGCCTTTTTTGCCTTTGTTTCGTGTTTTTTGGCGCAGTGCGCCGGAATTGTTTTCAGCAGTGTGAGCATGTATCCCTTTTTCAGCAGTATGCTGGGCGGCCTGGTGCCGACGCTTGTGATGCTTTTGGTGCATCGGTTTTTGCCGCAGGTGAATGAGCAAACCGTGGTTATTGCCTCTATGCTGCCGCTGTTTCCCGGTGTTTCGACCGTTAACGCCATACGGGACGCTATTAACGATGATTTGATTTCCGGGGTTTCCCGTGCGGCGGAAGCCGTGATGATAGCGGTGGGGCTGGGCATTGGCGCCTCTTTTATCTTGCTGTTGGAGGTGCTGTAGATGTATTATGTGTACACATATATTGTTTGTACGGCGGTGATCTTTTTTGTGGGGCTTTCGCTGCATGCCAAGCCGCTGATTTCGCTGCTGGCCGGTCTTTCGGGCGCGGTGGGGTATTTGGTGTATCTGCTTTGTCCCGAACCGAAGGTTGGCTTTTTGCTGAGCGCTTTGGTGCTGACCGTTTTTGCAGAGTGTTTGGCGCGGCTGTGTAAAAAACCGGCGACCATTTTTATTGTGCTGGGTATTTATCCCTTGGTGCCGGGCATTGCCCTTTACCAAACCATGGCTTATGCTGTGCAGGGGGACTATATTAAAGCGCTGACCAAGGGCGGCGAAGCATTGGTTTGCATTGTGCTGATGACGGTTGCCATTGCGCTGGTGCCTGCAATCTTCCGTATTTTGTTAAAGCACCGTAAAAAGCGGAATGAAACCTGCTAAATGCCTTGCTTGGTTGACAAGCTTGCAAAAAAGAGGTATAATGTAAAAAACGATACTGATTACATCATGATTTGAGGAGGACGTTCTCATGGAAATTAAAGTTACCAAAACCACTGCACCGAAGGAAAAACCTCCTGTTGATTCTTTGGGCTTTGGCGTTTATTTTACCGACCACATGTTTGTTATGGATTACACCGAGGGCAAGGGCTGGCATGATCCGCAGATTGTTCCGTACGGCTCGGTTGCTCTTGATCCCTCTTGCATGGTATTTCACTACGGTCAGTCCGTATTTGAGGGCTTAAAGGCCTATAAAGCGGATGACGGCGGCGTTCTGTTGTTCCGTCCGCACAGCAATATGAAGCGTATTAACATCTCGAATGACCGCTTGTGTATTCCGCAGATAGATGAGGAATTTGCGGTAGAAGCCATTAAGGAACTGGTTCAAATCGACCGGGACTGGATTCCCGAAGGCAAGGGCACGGCGCTTTACATTCGTCCGTTTATTTTTGCAACCGATCCGCAGGTGGGCGTGCATCCGGCGAAAACCTATAAGTTCTTTGTTATTCTTTCGCCTGTCGGTGCATATTATAAGGAAGGCTTAAATCCGGTTAAAATTTATGTTGAGGATCAGTATGTCCGTGCCGTACGCGGCGGCATTGGGTTTGCCAAAACGGCCGGTAACTATGCGGCCAGCTTAAAGGCACAGGCTGTGGCCGAGGAAAAAGGCTATACGCAGGTTTTGTGGCTGGATGGTGTGGAGAAGAAATATATTGAAGAAGTCGGCACCATGAATGTATTCTTTAAGATTAACGGCACGGTCATTACACCGGCGTTAAACGGCAGTATTTTGGCCGGTATTACGCGTGATTCTTCGATTGCCATCTTAAAATCGTGGGGTGTGCCGGTGGAAGAACGCAGACTTTCGATTGCCGAGGTTTACGAAGCCTATGATAACGGCACGTTGGAGGAAGTGTTCGGCACAGGTACGGCTGCGGTTATCTCTCCTGTTGGTGAGCTTTGCTGGGAAGGCAGAAAGATTGAGATTAACAATGGCGAAATCGGCCCGCTTTCGCAAAAGCTGTATGATACCATTACCGGCTTGCAGAGCGGCAAGCTGGAGGATACGTTTGGGTATACGGTACGTTTGTAGAAATTAAATCATCAAAAAAGACTGTAAAAACATAGTTTTTACGGCTACGTTATTGTTTATATTACGAACGCAGGGCGCGCATGGCATTTAAGATGGCCAAGACCGATACGCCGACATCGGCAAACACAGCGGCCCACATACCGGCCAGGCCGCAGGCACCTAAAATTAAGATCAGCGCCTTAACAAAAAGGGCAAACACAATGTTTTGGTGAACGATGCGCAAGGTGCGCTTGCTGATTTTAATGGCCAACGGAATTTTGGAGGGGGCATCATCCATCAGCACCACATCGGCGGCTTCTATGGCAGCATCCTGTCCCATGGCACCCATGGCAATGCCGATGTCGGCACGGCTTAAAACGGGTGCATCATTAATACCGTCGCCCACGAAGGCCAGCTTGCCGCCCGGAGATTTGGTGCGCAGCAGCGCTTCGGCCTTTTCGACCTTATCGGCCGGGAGCAGCTCGGTATAGGCTTCGTCAATGCCCAACTCTGCAGCAACAGATTCGCCGACGGCCTTGATATCGCCTGTGAGCATGACGGTTTTTTGCACGCCCTGTGCCTTTAAATCGCGGATGGCTTTTCGGGCATCGGGCTTGATGGTATCGCTGATGACGATGTGACCGGCGTAGCTTCCGTTGACGGCAACATGCACAACCGTGCCGACCTTATGGCAGTTGTGCCATTCGGCACCGATTTCTTCCATCAATTTGGGATTGCCACAATCTATGGTTTTGCCGTCTACCACGGCGCGGATGCCGCGGCCGGCAAGGTCTTTTACATCGCTGACACGGCTTGCGTCAATCGGCTTACCGTAAGCTGTGCGGAGAGACTGGGCAATGGGGTGCTGCGAATAGCATTCGGCATGCGCCGCCAAGACAAGCAGGTCTGACTCGGAGACGGCATCCGGGTGGATGGCGGTTACGTGAAAGACGCCCTTTGTGAGCGTACCGGTTTTATCAAACAGGATAATTTCCGTATGCGCCAATGCCTCTAGATAATTGCCGCCTTTGATTAAGATACCGCGTCGGGAAGCGCCGCCGATACCGCCGAAAAAGCTGAGCGGTACCGAAATGACCAATGCGCAGGGGCAGGAGATAACCAAAAAGATTAACGCACGGTGCAGCCATTCGAGCCACTCGCCCACAAACAGCGGCGGCAGAATGGCCAGCAGCAGAGCGGCAATAACAACGCAGGGTGTGTAATACCGTGAAAACTTGGTGATGAAGTTTTCGGCCTTGGCTTTTTTGCTGCCTGCGTTTTCGACCAAATCTAAAATTTTAGAGACGGTGGATTCGGCAAACGGTTTTGTAACACGTACGTGCAAAAGCCCCGTTCGGTTGATACAGCCGCTGATGACCTCGTCCTCCTCCTGTACGGTGCGCGGCAGCGATTCGCCTGTGAGTGCAGCCGTATCGACTGTGGAGGTACCCTCGCAGATGATACCGTCCAGGGGGATTTTTTCGCCCGGACGGACAACAATAATGTCGCCGACGGCGATGGTTTCGGGGCCTACCTGTTCCAACTTGCCATCCTTTTCGATATTGGCATAATCGGGACGGATATCCATTAAGGAAGCGATGGATTTACGTGAGCGGCCGACGGCATAACCTTGAAACAGCTCGCCAACCTGATAAAACAGCATAACGGCGCTTGCCTCTAAGTATTCGCCTGTGGCAAGGGCGCCGACGGTGGCCAAAGCCATTAAAAAGTTTTCGTCAAACACCTGTCCGTGGCAGATGTTGCGGACAGCACGTGCCAGTACATCCCACCCGATGACGGCATACGGCACCAGGTAACAAAGCGCCCAAAGGCCTTCGGGATTCCACACGCGGATTACGGCCAGGAGCAGCGCCGACACGATAATGCGCGTCAGCATCTTTTTTTGTTTGCGCGTCATACAATTGCCTCCCTCTTACAACACGGTTTTTACAAAATGATTTCGCAATCCGGCTCGATTTTGCGGCAAAGCTTTACCATGGAGGATACAATGGAATCGAAGCTTTCATCATCGGCCGTGAGTGTTAATTTTTGGGTTAAAAAGCTGACCTGTACATCCGTTACGCCGTCCAGCTTGCGGATGGCATCCTCCATTTTTTGAGCGCAGTTTGCGCAGTCTAAGTCCACCAGTTTAAAGACCTTTTTCATGATAACAGTCTCCTTTTTTATATGATTTTATTCTTCAATATGTTCCATACCTTGGTTGATGATGCTGCGTACGTGGTCATCGGCCAGGGAATAGAACACGTTTTTACCGTCTTTTCTTGCCATAACCAGCTTGTTGGCCTTTAAAATGCGCAGCTGGTGCGATACGGCGGTTTGCGAAAGACCCAACAGCTGTGCAATGTCGCAAACGCAAAGCTCGGCTTCAAACAGCGCGTACAAAATGCGGATTCGCGTTGTATCGCCAAAGACCTTGAACAGCTCGGCCAAATCGTATAAATCTTCATCCGATGGCAGAAGCGACAGGACGGTTTTGACAACATCCTCGTGCACACATTTAAATTCGCATTGTTCAATTTCTGTCATATTAAACATCCTCTCATATGAACATCTGTTCATATATTACATCATAAAGAATCATTTGTCAAGTCTTTTTTCAAAAAAATTTATAAAATATTGCAAAAAGAGAAAACAGGCGGTAAAAAAGTCGGAAAGTATAGGTAAAAAATTAAAAAGTGTAGGTAAAAAATTAAAAAGGCGGTTGCAATCCGACGGCAAATTTAGTATAATAAACATGTTTGATAAAAAACAAACAAATACGGGATGAGGGAGCTGTGCCGCCGTGAACGGACATTTGGAGGATGAAAAGATAAGCTGGCTTGCGTTTTGGGCTTGCTTTATTACCTATGTGGTGATTTGTATGACGAAAAACGCCTATTCGACTGCTATTGCAGCCATTATTCAGGAGGGGCTTTTTACCAAGTCGCGCGCGGGGCTGATTAATACGGGCTTTTACCTTTTATATGGCTCGTCACAATTTGCGGGGGGATATTTGGCCGATAAGACCTCGCCCGTTAAGCTGATTGTAATTGGTTTAATCGGGTCGATGCTGACCAATATTGTGATGGCAGTTTCTCACTCGTTTGCGGTTATGCTGGTTGCCTGGAGCCTGAATGGGTTGATGCAGTTTGGCATTTGGCCTTCGATTTTAAAAATTATTTCCACGGTTGTGATGCCGGAGCACAAGAGAAAGGCCATGACGTACATATCCTTTGCGTATTGCGGCGGCATGGTGCTGAGCTATGGTTTGACGATGCCCGTTTTGCATTTTTGGCGTTGGCCGAGCCTGTTTGTGACCTCTGTTGTGATGCTGCTTGTAACTGTTGTATTTTTTCTGGCATCGATGCGCCGCGTGAAAAGCAGACTGCTGCCGGGAAGCGCGCCCGGGCAGGGGGCTGCTGAAGCTTCAGCGAAAAAGGCGGCGGTGACAAACGTACCCATGAAAAAGCTGATGCTTTCGAGCGGTTTGGTACTGCTCCTTTTGCCGGCCTTAATCCGCTGCATGCTGGATTTGGGCTTAAAAAGCTGGGTACCGACCATGATTATGGAAAGCTACGGGGTATCGCCGGGGTTTGCCAGCATTTTGACAACCGTTTTGCTGTTTGTTAATTTAAGCGGTATTTTTCTGATTCATGAAATTTATCCGCGACGTGTGAAAAATTTATGTTTGACAATTACGATTTTCTTTACCGCGTCTTTGCCTTTGTTTGGGCTTTTATTGCTGATTGGCAAGCTGCCGCTTATGCTTGTTGTTTTGCTTTTGGCGGTTGTAACCACGTTTATGTATGCCGGGAATCAGCTTTTTAATGTAATGATGCCTACGGCATTTGCGCCATATGGGAAAACCGGGACGATTGCCGGTATTTTAAACGGATTTGCCTGCTTTGGCAGCATGATTGCCAGCTATTTATTTGGGCTGATTGCCGATCATTTTGGCTGGAGCATAACCATTGGCAGCTGGATAGGCCTGGCGCTGATTGCCGTTTTGATGACCCTGGCGGCCGCGCCGCTTTGGAGTCGGTTTGTTAAAAGTGAGTAGGCATATGAGGTCTAAAAAAATTTGAAAAGTAAACTGTTGACGGGGATGTAAAAAGCTGATTTTTACATCCCCTTTTTGGATTGGCATTGTTTTCGGTAAGAGCGCGGCGAGATTCCTTTGTATTTTTTAAAAACATCGCCAAAATAATTACTGCTTAAAAAACCGCAGCTGTCTGATATTTCGCTGATGGAAAGCTTAGAGGAACGCAAAAGCTCTTCTGCTTTTTTCAGGCGTGTTTGCGTGACATAATCCCGAAAGCCGAAGCCTGTTAACTGTTTAAAGCATTTTGAAAAATACGTTGCTTCCATACAGGCGATATGTGCGGCGGTTTGCAGGGTAATTTCGCGGTCGTAGTTATCGCTGATGTATCGTGCGGCATCTAAAATTTTATTGCCGGTACCATCCGGTGCTTTTTGACGGCCGCTGCCGTAGCGGAGCGTCAGGATGATGATTTCGGTCAGCAAATTGGAAATGGAAAGCGCGGCGTAGTCATCGGCGCGGACTTGTTCTTCTTCCATTTTGGAAAACAATTGCCGCATGCGCTCCTGCTGCCGAAACGGCAGCTGCACGCAGCCGAGGTTTAAAAACCTTTCAAAGGCCGGTCGGCCGACAGCCTCGTAAAACGGGGCGGCGAAGGAATCCTGAAAATACAGCAGGATGCGGTCGTAATGCTCTTCGGTTTGCGCGGTGGTTCGGTGCAGCTCGTTTTGCGGAATAATGACCAGATCGCCGGCCTTTACATTATAAATGCTGTGGCCGATGAAATATCGTCTTGTGCCGGAGAGCAGGAAAAACAGCTCGTGGCAGTTGTGGCGGTGGCTGCTTGCCATATCCCACAGAATTTTGCTTTTAAACCGCTCCAGCACAAACGGTGTGTGAATTTGCTCTTCGTCCATCGGGTTGACGATGGTTTCGTTTTGGTTCATGGGGCGTATCTCCTGTTTTGTTTGTCTGCTTTATATTATATCATCAGAGCAAGCCGCGAATCGGCTTGCTTCACACCGATACAATAAATACACCGGCACAAAAGCCGTTTAGGCTTTTGAACTTGTCTTGTATTTATTATATCATCCGTGCAAGCCGCGAATCGGCTTGCTTCACACCGATACAATAAATACATTGGCACAAAAGCCGTTTAGGCTTTTGAACTTGTCTTGTATTTATTATATTGTATCATATGTTTTTGTGCTTTGCAAGTTTTAAGTAATTTGCGTTAAAATCTTGTGAGTTATACAGATATTTTGTGTTTTGAAAGGCCTGATCAACACTTGAAAACTGGAAAAAATTTTTTTCGGCACTTTTTTGCATATTCAGATACTTTTCGTGCAAAATAGAATCAAGGCACAAGCCTTACAAAAAAATTGAATGAATAAACAAGGAGAGTATGAAACTATGAACGCAAGTAAAAAAGTTGTTCCCGAAGCAAAAGGCGCATTGGATAAGTTTAAGATGGAAGTTGCCAGCGAAGTTGGCGTAAACCTGAAGGAAGGCTACAACGGCGACATCACCGCTAAGCAGGCCGGTTCTATTGGCGGTATGATGGTTAAGAAAATGGTTGAAGCCTACGAAAACAGCATTAAATAACATGGCATAACTGCCGTTTGACACAAAAAAAGAGTATTTTGTAAGATACGTTTTACAAAATACTCTTTTTCTTATGCGCGCGGTTTGATTTGTCCGAATGGGTGTTTGTTTTTGCCGCAAAGGGTTTTACGCCTTGGAGAAAGACCAGATGTTTAAAATTTGGGGGAGAAGCTTTTCGGCCGTCCAGTTTTTTTCCGTCTTTTCGCGGCTGTTGGGATCGAGCACCGTGAAGCGGCCGTTATGTGTGACGCCTGTTATGACGAGGAAGTGGCCTTCGGTGGTGAAATCGCCCGGTCCGACACTGATGATTAAGGGATTCCCTTTTTCCAAAGCGGCTTTCATGACGCCGGCATCGGCCGGAAGCTCTGACGAGGTAAGCCCCAGAGCACGGGCGCCCTCGGTCATTAATTTCCAAGAGGTGCCGGCGGAGGTGTAATAACCGCGGCCGTCACTGAAGGCGGCCATTTTATCGGGCGTGTAGGAGGCGTCACCGGTCAGGCCGCAATACACCATGGACAGGCTTGTGGGGCCACAGCCGGAAATGGCAATGCAGCTGCTGCCGTAATCGTTGTAGCCCCAGCGTTGATCCCACTGTAAAAACAGCGGCAGTTCACCTTTTTTGACCGTGACGGGGGCTTTGGTTCCCAATTGGTCACGGTTGGGATAAGCGGCCACAAAATCGGCCGTTTCGGGATTATGCAGCAACAAATCCAAATAATTTTCGGGGTAGGCATCGAGATTGTTTATAATCGTCTCGATTTGTTTTTTGATTTTGGGATTCGATTTTTTTAAGGCAGCAAGCGGTGCGGTATACACGCGCTGTTTGTCGCTTTGCAGTGCATCGGTTTGCTCTGCGGATGGGGTTGCGGCAGGCAGGGACGTGGTGATATATGCCAGTGCGCCGCGTGCGGCCACAGCCAAAATGCAAAGCAGCAGGCACGTGCGCAAAAGTCTCCATATACGAAATTTTTTTCTTTTTGCAGTCATAGTGCGGAACACTCCTAAGTGTGAATCGGGGGATACAGGTAGTTTTTTACAAAATCCCCGTTTTATATACATGAAAAAAGCGAAACGGATT
>UQYH01000022.1 GCA_900545185.1 uncultured Eubacteriales bacterium
ACTCCTTAGAAAGTGTGTCTGAAATCGAAGATTTTTGGCCTTTTTTTATATTGTATTCTAATTTTAGATAGCTTATAATGTAAATACATTATAACAAAAATTTAAATTTTTGTAAAGATGAAAGGATGAGAACGGTGAAAAAAATAAATGTGGGTATCATCGGTTTGGGGGGGCGCGGCTCTATGCTGCTGACCGGCGAAATTCTCCAAATGGAGGATGTTGAGGTTTTGGCTGTTTGCGATGAATATGAGGATCGTGCCGCCGATATGGCTGCAAAGGTGAAGGAAAAGAAGGGAAACGAGCCGCTTTGCACGACCGATTACCGAGAGGTGCTTGCCATAGATGAAATTGAAGCCGTTGTCATCAGCACGGCTTGGGAGGCACATGTGGAGGTTGCCATTGCCGCCATGCGCGCCGGTAAATATGCCGGTATGGAGGTTGGCGGCGCATATTCTGTGGACGACTGCTGGCGTTTGGTGCACACAAGCGAGGAAACGGGTGTGCCCTGCATGCTGCTTGAAAACTGCTGCTACGGTCAGCGTGAAATGATGTGCCTGAACATGGTGAAAATGGGTGTGATGGGTGAAGTGGTACACTGCGAAGGCGGCTATCATCATCCGCTGTGCGGCGAAATTACGGGCGGCAACGAGCGTCGTCATTATCGTCTGCGCAACTATTCGCTGCGTAATTGCGAAAATTATCCCACGCATGAGCTTGGCCCTATTGCAAAGCTGCTGAACATTAATCGCGGTAACCGCATGTTAACGCTTACCTCCACGGCCTCCAAATCGGTCGGCCTACATGAATATGCCGTGGCAAAACGCGGCGCGGATGACCCGATTTCCAAAATCCGCTTTGCACAGGGTGATGTGATTACAACCGTCATTCGCTGTGCCGGCGGCGAAACGATTACATTGACGCTGGATACCTCTTTGCCGCGCTATTATTCACGCGGTTTGACCGTACACGGCACCGCCGGATTTTATGAAGAAATGACCGATTCGGTATATTTGGAAAAGGACAGCGAATCTTACGAAGGCGGCGAGTTTAACTGGAAGCCGGAATGGAACAATGCCGAAACACGCTATGCGGCCGAGTATGACCATCCGCTTTGGAAGGCGTACCGGGAAGTTGGCGTTCACGAAGCCGGTCACGGCGGTATGGACTGGCTGGTGCTGCGTGCCTTTTTTGAAAGCGCAAGAGATAAGGTTATGCCGCCGATTGATGTATACGACGCGGCGGCGTGGATGTGCATCAGCGCGCTTTCGGAGGATTCCATCGCTATGGGCGGCGCACCGGTGGCCATCCCCGATTTTACAAACGGTAAATGGATTAAACAAAAAGAATATAAGCAGGTGGAGACGTATCGGTTGGATATTATTCCGGAAGTTACGCTTGACTAAAAAAACAAAAAATAGCGGACGATATTTTGATCGTCCGCTATTTTTATTTTAACCCGGTATCTTTTTCTCTGCTATATTTTCAAGATATTCCGCCACGACGGTTACCTCCACGGTGTCCTCGTCAATGACGGCCGAGGTTGCCTTGCTTTCTTTTAATTCGGCATTGGGCGCTGTCATGGCATCAATTTCGTTTTGCAGCTCCAGCGTACCGTTTTCGATGGTGCTGTCCGCGCTCAGCTTTTCATAGGTGGTTTCCTGCTCGGTATAGGTTGTGCAATGCACGCCAAGCCCCAAATAGCGACCCAAAACGGTCAGCTCGTGCTCCTCCTCTGCGGCGGCATATTCCGCAAAGTGCGGCTCTGCACGGCGAAACAGCTTAAGCTGCGTGCCAAAGACGGCAAGCGTATATTTTTTTTCGCTGCGTCCCGTATCGTGCGTTTTGGGACTCCACAGGGAAAAGGCCTTTGTTTTTTCATACCAAACACGGGCGTAAATTTCGCCTTCGGACGCAACATGGCGCGGCTCTGCACCCTTATCGCTGACCAAAAGGCCGCTCACCAGCAAATCACCCTTGCGCACGGTGCTGCCCAATGCGGTCATGGGGGCGCCGGCGGTAATGACCATTGCTTCGATAACGCCGTCCTTGGCGGCAACAAGGTCGCAGTATGCATTCGGGTCTGAAACGGCAGGGGGCAAAACGCGCTCTTTCACCTGTACGACCACCTTAGAGCCGCTTTTATCCACCCAAAGCCAGGCCAATTCGGGCATTTGAATCAGCATTTTGTTTTGCAGCTTTTTTTCGTCAATGCCGGGGCGAAAGGTGCCGATGGAAAGACCGCATTCGGCCAGCTTTTCGGTTATGTAATCGGCGGTCAGTGACTCACAGCCGGTAACCTCCAGCTTCCACACAAATTGATTGACCAAAACCATGCACAAAAGAAACACAATCAGCCCCAGCGTGAAAAGCTTGCGTTTGCGGCTTTTGGCAATCCAAACGGGCAGACCGCATTTTTGCAGAATTTTTATTTGCACACCTGTTTTGCGCGCAACGGGCGGTAGCAGGCGAAAGGCGCGCATGCTGATGTGGCAGCGCAGCTTGCCTTCGGCGCAGGGGAAAACATTCCAAATTAAAATGTGCCGATTGGCGCAGACGTTTAAAAACCGCTCCGGGTAAGGGCCGGTGACGCTGATGACCAAATAGCCGCAAAGATAGTAAAACAATCGTGTAAACAGCATGGTTATGCTCCTTTTTAATTCAATGTAAGGCCGCAAATGATGCCGCGGATCAGGATTTCCTCATCTGTAATGGCAACAATCTGCAAATTGCGGCCGCAAATGCCGATGTGATAATTTTTGCTGCGCAGACGGATTTCCTGCGGCTCGTAGACCTCTATGCTTTTATAATTTTCAACGCACAATTCCCGATTATCGTTCACGGTTATGCGCGGCACGTCGGCCACCATATCCAGCGGCACATCCAGCAAAGCGGACAGGCGCGCCATGGGCGCCGTTTTTTCCTTTTTCTTTTTTTTCACGCTACACCACCTCGTATGTTATTTTTATGCAGGCTCTTTCATATTCATTACTGTGAGGTGTTGTTCATGAAGCAAAACAGAAAAAAATATAGGCTGAGGGGGCTTGTGCTGCCCGTTTTGGCGGCGGCCATGGCGGCCGCGCTGATGATGCAGTCCGATCGGGTGCTGCCGTCCGTCCGCGGTGCGCTTTTGTTGTGCTATCAGGCCGTGGTGCCCTCCTTGTTTCCGTTTTTTGTGCTGACGGGTATCATCATCGGCGGCGGTGCGGCGGACTGCCTTGCGCGGTGTTTGCGCCCGGTTATGCGCCCGTTGTTTCACGTGGGCGGAGTCGGGGCGCTGGCGCTCGTGATTGGTCTGATCAGCGGATACCCCATGGGGGCGAGCGTTATCGGCAGCCTGTACCGAAGCGGCAAAATTACGCAGGACGAAGCGGAACGCCTGCTGCCCTTTTGCAACAATTCGGGGCCGCTTTTTATCATCGGTGCGGTGGGGACGGGTATGCTCGGCAGCGCGCAAATCGGTCTGTTTTTGTATGGGGTGCATGCCGCCGCGGCTCTTTGCGTCGGGCTGTGCTTTCGGAATCGCCGCGCGGCAGGGCGTCGGCGCGGCATGGGCGGCGGTGCGCCGACAGCCGCAAAACAAGGCGGCCTTATGCTGATTTCCGATTCGGTTACGGCGGCGGTGCGCAGCATTTTAACGGTTTGCGGCTATGTTATCTTTTTTGCGGCGGTTACGGCATGCGTTGCGCCGATGGCAGACCGTTTCCTGCCGCCATGGGTATCCCTAGCCGTTAAAGGGATGCTGGAGGTCACAAACGGGGTCTATTTGCTGGCGCAATCGGGTGTATCTGACCGTGTTATGTTAACTGCTGTTTCGTTCTGTGTCGGATTCGGCGGTTTGTGTGTTTTTTTGCAGGCGGCGAGCATGCTGGCCGGAAGCGGCCTTTCCATGCGCAGCTATGCGGTCGGCAAGCTGCTGCACGGCGTTATTGCGGCTGTGGCAACGTTCCTTTTTTATCCGTTTTTTGCGCAGAAATTTACGGCGGTGTTTGCCCCCTGTGACAATTCAATCCCTATGTCCGTTCCGCATGCGCGGCTCGGCAGCGGCATAACAGCCCTTTGTGTGGCCGTAGCCATGGTTTTTTTGTACATCACATTCAAAAAAAGAAGGAAAGAATTTTATTATTTGGCTAATTCTACCAAAAAATAGGCAAATTTTTTTGCTTATTGTTAACCTAAAATCAATTGACATAACACCGCTTTTGTGGTACACTGAATATGATTAAAAAAGTGTTCTCTTTGCGAAGAAAACCGGGCCGATGGTGCGGCCCCTCAAGGGGAAGCCATGATGGTGCGGTCAAACCGGTTTCTGCTTGCTATGGTATATTTTTGTGTATATTTGCATATATATATTTGAGTGGGTCTACCCGAGAAAATGAAGGACGATGATGGAATGACAAAACAAAGTACGAACGATGTAAAGGTAAAGCCGGAAGAATACGCTTTGTTTCACAGCGGTCAAAGCCTTTGTGCGTATCGGTTTATGGGTGCGCACAAAAGCGGAACGGATCGCTTTGTTTTCCGCGTTTGGGCGCCGAATGCCAAAAGCGTTTCCGTTGTGGGTGATTGTAACGATTGGGATCGCGGCAAAAACCCCATGCACCGAGTGAGCGACGGCGGTGTTTGGGAGACGGAGATTGACGGCCTGAAAGAGTATGATATGTATAAATACTCGATTGAAACGAAAGAAGGAGACATCCGCTTAAAGGCCGACCCGTACGGCTTTCATTTTGAAACGCGCCCCGGCACGGCCGGCAAGCTGTATGACCTGTCCGGCTTTGTTTGGACGGATGCGGCTTACCGCAGACAAAAGCAAAAGCAAAATCCGCTGCGCCGGCCGATGAATATATACGAGCTGCATCTCGGCTCCTGGCGGCGGTATCCGGACGGTGCATGTTACAGCTATGCCAAAATGGCAGAGGAGCTGATTCCCTATGTGAAAGAGATGGGCTATACGCACATCGAGCTTTTGCCGGTGAGCGAATATCCGTACGACGGCTCTTGGGGCTATCAGGTGACGGGCTACTACGCACCGACCTCCCGCTATGGCACACCGCACGATTTTATGCGCTTTGTGGATGATTGTCACGCGGCCGGCATCGGTGTGATTATCGATTGGGTGGCGGCGCATTTTCCCAAGGATTCCATGGGCTTGTATGAATTTGACGGCACCTGCTGCTACGAATCCGCCGATCCGCTGATGAATGAGCATCCCGACTGGGGAACGCGTATTTTTGATTACGAGCGCGGCGAGGTACGGTCATTTTTAATTTCCAATGCGTTGTTTTTTATGGAACAGTATCATATTGACGGCATCCGCGTGGATGCGGTTGCCTCTATGCTGTACTTAGATTACGGCAAGCAGAACGGAGGCTGGAGACCCAACCGATACGGCGGCCGCGAAAATTTGGGTGCGATTTCGTTTTTGCAGGCGTTAAACCGTGCGGCCTATCAAAAGGATGCAAGCGTTTTGATGATTGCAGAGGAATCCACCGCCTGGCCGATGGTAACAATGCCGCCCGAAAACGGAGGTTTGGGCTTTTTGTTTAAATGGAATATGGGCTGGATGAACGATATACTTTCGTACATGTCCAAAGACCCGTACTTCAGAAGCGGCGCACATAATCAGATTACCTTTTCCATGACCTATGCCTTTTCAGAAAATTATATTTTGCCGCTTTCGCATGATGAGGTGGTGCACGGCAAGCGCTCTCTTATTAACAAAATGCCCGGCAGCTACGAGCAGAAGTTTGCCAATCTCCGCGCGTTTTTGGGATACCAAATGGCGCATCCGGGCAAAAAGCTTTTGTTTATGGGCAGTGAATTTGCACAGTTTATTGAGTGGAATTACGAACAGGGGCTTGACTGGCTGCTTTTGGATTACGAATATCACAAGCGTTTTCATGACTGCGTGCGCGATTTAAACCGCTTTTATCTTGCCCATGCGGCCTTGTGGGAAATTGACGACAGCTGGGAAGGCTTTACCTGGCTGATTCCCGATGACAACGAGCAGAACATTTTAGCCTTTACCAGGCAGGATGCCAAAGGACATCGGCTTTTGTGCGTCTTTAATTTTTCACCGGTTAAGCGTGAAAATTATCGCATCGGCCTGCCGCAGGCGGCACGGCTTAAATGCCTGTTTTCGACCGATGATGTAAAATACGGCGGTGAAGGGGTGCTGCAAAAGGCCACCAAAACCGAGGAGGTACCCTCGCACGGCTTTGCGCAAAGCGCCGTTATCACCATTGCCCCTATGTCGGCTGCATTTTTTGACTTAAAGCAGCCGAAAAAACGTTAGGCACATGACATGAGATTACAAACAAACAGCAAAGCAAACGAAAGGAGCTGAAGGACATATGACCAGAAAAAAATGTATCGCCATGCTGCTGGCAGGCGGTCAGGGCAGCCGATTGGGTGCGCTGACGCGGCATATTGCCAAACCGGCCGTGCATTTTGGCGGCAAATACAGAATTATTGATTTCACCCTTTCCAACTGTGTCAATTCGGGTATTGACACGGTGGGCGTTTTAACACAATATAAGCCCTTGGAGCTGAACGATTACATCGGCAACGGCCAACCCTGGGGTTTGGACAGAAACCGCGGCGGTGTACACATTTTGCAGCCCTATACCAAAATTAACTCCAAGTCCTGGTACGAGGGTACGGCAAACGCCATTTTTCAAAACATACCATTTATTGAGCGTTACAATCCGAGCTATGTTGTGATTTTATCCGGCGACCATATTTACAAAATGGATTACGGCAAGCTGGTGGCCTACCACGAAGAAAAAAAGGCAGACTGCACCATTGCCGTGATTGATGTGCCGCTTGAGGAGGCCTCCCGGTTCGGCATTTTAAACACCGAAGCGGACGGGCACATTACCGAATTTGAGGAAAAACCTAAGCAGCCCAAAAGCACAAAGGCCTCTATGGGCGTGTATGTGTTCAACTGGGATGTTTTGAAAAAATATTTAACCGAGGATGACAAAAACGAAAAATCGGCACACGATTTCGGAAAAAATGTCATTCCGGCCATGCTGGGTGACCAAAAGCGCCTGTTTGCATGGGAGTTTAACGGGTACTGGAAGGATGTTGGCACCACGGAGAGTCTGTGGGAGGCTAATATGGACATGCTGGATCCGGCCTGCCACTTATATAACGATGAGGACGATTTGCGGATTTATGCGCGCAATTACGACAGTCCCCCCACCTTTGTGGCAGACGGCGCGGAGCTTGCCGATTCGATTATCACAAAGGGCTGCAACATCGGCGGCACGGTGGTGCGCTCGGTTATTTCGAGCGACTGTGTGATTGAACCCGGCGCGGTGGTGACGGATTCGGTTTTGCAGCCGGGCGTAACAGTGCAAAGCGGCGCCAGTGTGCAATATGCCATTGTGGGGCAAAGCGTTTTAATCGAATCGGGCGCGGTTGTGGGGCTTGCGGCCGAAAACGGCACACGGCCCGAAATTACGGTGATACCCGAAAAGAAAAAAATAACGAACAAACCGGCATAGATGGGAGGCGGACACAATGAGCATGATGGGTATTATTTTTTCAAATATATATGATGAACGGCTGGGCGAGATCACCAGCCGCCGTACGCTTGCATCACTGCCCTTCGGCGGCCGTTACCGCCTGATTGACTTTGTGCTTTCCAACATGGTAAACTCCGGCATTACAAACGTCGGCGTGATTACCAAGCAAAACTATCAGTCATTAATGGATCATTTGGGCAACGGAAAAGAATGGGATTTGGACAGAAAAATTGACGGCCTATTCATTCTGCCGCCCTTCGGCACGGGGCAAAAAAGCGTGTATCAGGGCAAAATCGAAGCGCTGTGGGGCACGTATCGGTTTTTGGAGCGGTCGAATGAAGAATATATCGTTTTATCGGACGCCAACATCATCTGCAATATGGATTACCGTGCGATGCTGAAAAAACATATTGCTTCCGGCGCACAAATCAGCGTGATTACAAAAAAAGAGGCCATCACCGGGCAGGAGGATGCGCGGGATTTGGTGGTCAGGAGCGATATGGACGGCCGCATTGCGGATGTTTTGATGCACTACGGCATGCCGGGTACGGTTTCGAGCGGCATCGGCATGTATATTATGAAGCGCAGCTTTTTGCTGGAACTGCTGGCAGAGGCGCATTCTTACAACCTTGTTGATTTTGAGCGCGAAATTATTCAGGCGCGCTACAAATACATCCCCATGGCAAACCTGGAGTTTGACGGCCGGATTTTACGCGTGGATAATGTGAATCATTATTTTGCGGCCAACATGGCCTTGCTTGACCAGGACGTGCGCGACGAGGTGTTTTTCCGTCACGGCGTGATTTACACCAAAATCCGCGACGAGGTGCCCACACGCTATGCGCGCGGCTGCAAGATCTCAAACAGCCTGATTGCGGACGGCTGCGAAATCCGCGGCACGGTGGAAAACTCTATTTTGTTCCGCGGTGTAACGGTCGGCGAAGGCGCTGTGGTTAAAAACTGCATTATTATGCAAAATACGAAAATTGAAGATCAAGTAGAGCTTGACTACACCATTTGCGATAAAGATGTTACGGTAACGGCCGGGCGGCTTTTAATGGGCGCACCGGCGCACCAGATTATCATCAGCAAGGGCAAAGTGGTTTAGGAATAACCGTATGCTTTGGGCGCATATTGCGCTTGGACATTTTGCATGTCCGAACTGAAGGAGGAACTGTTTTGAAGGTATTGTTCGCAGCGGCGGAGGCCGCACCTTATATTAAAACCGGAGGTCTTGGCGATGTGGCCTATGGCCTGACGCAGGAACTGGCGGCGCAGGGAACCGAGGTGGCCGTTGTGCTGCCTCTTTATAAAAGCATTAAAGAGCGTTACGGCGCAAGCCTTGAATTTTTGACCTCTTTTAACGTACCGCTGGCCTGGCGTCAGCTTTACGGCGGCGTGTTCCGCATGACGGAGGGCAGCGTTACCTATTATTTTATCGATAACGAATATTATTTTCTGCGCGATAATATATACGGCAGCTATGATGACGGTGAGCGTTTTGCGTATTTTTCCAAGGCGCTGCTTGAAATGCTGCAGCATATTGATTTTATGCCGGATGTCATTCATTGTAACGACTGGCAAACCGCGCTTGTGCCGCTGTTTTTAAAAGCCTTTTATCAGGGGCTGGAAAGCTATCGCCCGATCAAAACTATGTTTACCATACATAACATAGAATATCAGGGTCAGGCGCCGATTTCCTTTGCCGGTGAGGTGCTGGGTCTGCCGGAGGGTCGTATGGCGGACATTATGTTCGGCGGCTGCCTGAATTTTGTGTTTTCGGCCATTTGTTTGGCCGATAAGGTCACAACCGTTTCGCAAAGCTATGCCGAGGAACTGAAAACAGCCTATTACGGCGGTGAACTGTGCGACGTGCTTGCCGGGGTTTCTTATAAATTTTGTGGCATCACAAACGGAATCGACACCGACTTGTTCAATCCGCACACGGATCATCACCTGTATCATCGGTATGACGTGAAAACCATGGCGGGTAAAAAAATCGGCAAGCGCAAGCTTCGTGAGCACCTGGGACTGGAGCAGGATGACGAGGTGCCGATTATCTCCATCATCAGCCGATTGGTGGGGCATAAGGGATTGGATTTGGTGCAGTATGTGCGGTACGAGATAATGAAGCGCCGCATGCAGCTGATTATTTTGGGCACGGGTGAGGCGGAATATGAAAACATGTTCCGTGAGATGAGTTATCAGTATCCCGGCCGCGTCAGTGCGAACATCCGCTTTGACATGGATTTGGCCAACAAAATTTATGCCGCGTCCGATTTGTTTTTAATGCCCTCTAAAAGCGAGCCGTGCGGTCTTTCGCAAATGATTGCCATGCGCTATGGCGCACTGCCGATTGTGCGTGAAACGGGCGGCTTAAAGGATACGGTGTACCCCATTGACCCAAACACGGGAGAGGGCAGGGGCTTTACCTTTAAAAGCTACAACGCGCACGATATGCTCGATGCTTTTGACCGCGCCCTGTGGTTTTATTACGAGAAAAAGACGGAGCTGAAAAAGGTCATCCGTTCCAACATGCAAACCGATTTCAGCTGGCGCGGCGCGGCCGGGCAATATGCTGCGATTTACCGTTCAATGTAAATGTTCTGAGAGGAGATTTAAAACAGTGGAATTAAACAAAAAACAATTGAAAAAGCGCATTGCGGAAACCATGATGCGTCGATTTGGCTGCGAGCCGGAGGAGGCCACGCAGATTCAGTTTTATAAAACCGTTTGCCTGATGATTCGCGAGATGCTGGCCGACAAAAAAAGTCTGTTTGCGGCAGAACGCAAAAAAAAGGGCGCCAAGCAGGTTTACTATATGTCGATGGAGTTTTTAACCGGGCCGTCGCTGAAAAATCATGTTTATTATATGGGGCTTTCAGAGGCGCTATCAGAGGCGCTTGCCGAATATAACATTTCGTTTGACAGCCTGTGTGAAATGGAGCCGGATGCCGGTCTCGGCAACGGCGGCCTGGGACGGCTGGCCTCCTGCTATATGGACGCGCTGACTACGCTCGACTATCCCTGCACGGGTTTTTCCATTCGCTATGAGTTCGGTATTTTTAAGCAAAAAATCGTGGACGGCTGGCAGATGGAGTTCCCCGACAACTGGCTGGAGTTGGGCGATGTTTGGCTTGTGCCGCGCAAAGAGGATGAAATTAAGGTGCATTTCGGCGGCCGCGTCAGCGAGGAATGGCGCGACGGCAAGGATCATATTACCTATCACGATTGCAGCACGGTGATTGCCGTACCGCACGATATGCTGATCTCCGGCTACGGCAGCCCGGCCGTGAACAGTCTGGTGCTGTGGAGCGCCAAGTCGCCGGACAGCTTGGATATGGACTTATTCTCCCGCGGGGAGTATGCCCGTGCCATGGAGGAAAACTCGATGGCAGAGGCCATTACCAAGGTGCTGTACCCGGCGGATGACCACTATAAGGGCAAGGAGCTGCGCTTAAAGCAGCAGTATCTGCTGGTCAGCGCTTCGGTGCAAACCATTATCAAGGACTTTTTGAAGGAAAACAAGGATATTCACACCCTGCCTGATAAGGTGGCCATTCATATTAACGATACGCACCCCTCCCTGTGTGTGCCGGAGCTGATGCGTATTTTGCTGGATGAACACGGCCTTTCGTGGGAGGAGGCGTGGGAGATTACCACCCAAACGCTGAGCTATACCAACCACACCATTATGAGCGAGGCCTTGGAGGTTTGGCCGGTATCGCTGTTTTCGGCTCTTCTGCCGCGTATTTATCAGATTGTCTGCGAAATCGACCGCCGCTTTTTGGTTGTGTTAAACGAGCATTACAGCGGTGACACGGGCAAAATTAACTATATGAAAATTTTAGAGAATGACCGTGTGAAGATGGCCAATCTCTGTTTGGCATGCTGCCATAAGGTAAACGGCGTTTCGGCGCTGCACACCAAAATTCTGGAGGAGGACGTATTCCGTGACTTCCACCAAATTATGCCGGGCAAATTTATGAATGTAACAAACGGCATTGCGTATCGCCGCTGGCTGTGCCAGGCCAACCCGGATTTAACAAAATTCTTGCGTGAATTAATCGGGGACGGCTTTTTAAAGGACGCTGCGGAGCTTTCTAAGCTGAAGGATTATCAAAACGACACAAGCGTGCTGAACGAGCTGCAAAAAATTAAGCTGAAAAACAAGCTGCGCTTAGTTTCATATATCGAAGAACACAACGGCGTGCATGTTGACCCTGCCTCGCTGTTTGACGTGCAGGTTAAGCGTTTGCACGAATACAAGCGGCAGCTTTTAAATGCGCTGCATATTCTTTCGCTGTATCACAGCCTGCTGGAGCATCCCGAGCAGGAGTTTCAGCCGCGCACCTTTATTTTCGGTGCAAAGGCATCGGCCGGGTATGTGATGGCAAAGCTAATCATCCGCTTTATCAACTGCATGGCGCAGGAGATTAACGCAAATCCGCTGGTGCGTGATAAATTGAAGGTTATTTTTATTGAGGACTACCGTGTATCGCTGGCTGAGCTGATTATTCCGGCTGCCGAAATATCGGAGCAGATATCCGTTGCCGGTAAAGAAGCCTCCGGCACGGGCAACATGAAGCTGATGATTAACGGCGCCGTGACGCTGGGCACCTTAGACGGCGCGAATGTTGAAATCCGCGAAGCGGTGGGGGATGATAACATCTTTTTATTCGGCATGACGGCCGACCAGGTGCTGGCGCGCCTGCGCGGGGGATATGACCCCTCTAAGCTTTTGGAGACGGATCCGCTGGTGCGGCAGGCCATTGGGTATTTGCAGCAGGGCATCGGCGGCGCCGATTTTTCGGAACTGGTGCACGCGCTGACGGGCTGGGGACGCGACCCGTATATGACCCTGGCCGATTATTCGGACTATTGCCGTGCACAGGCGCTTGTGCAAAGCACGTATTTTGACCGCGGCAAGTTTAACAAAATGTCATTGTGCAACATTGCCGGGGCAGGCATCTTCTCCTCTGACAGAAGCGTGCGCGAATACTGCGACAAAATTTGGCACGTAAAGCCGGTTACCATGCCGCCTGAGGAAAGCAAGCCAGGCAAATCCAAGAAAAAGTAAAAGGCCGGACGCATAGGTCAGAAAGGTGATGCACATGCAAATTTTGTTTGACAGCCGCAGCCGCAACTGTAAGGAGCCGTTCGGCTGCATTGCGGCCGGAGAGGTTTTGTCGCTTAAGCTGTATATAAAGGACGCCGGTACGCCCGGCGTCCTTTTCCTGCTGGAACGCGATGGCGGCGGTACGACGGAATATCCCATGCATTTTTGCGGCGAAAAGGACGGCTATCAGCGTTACAGCTGCAATTTGGTGATGGCCGAGCCGGGGCTTTATTTTTACAACTTTTTGGTGCAGGGGGACGGAGCTGCGCAGGCGGTGTATCGTGACGGGCACAACAAGCCCTGCTGCGGAGAGGGCGGCAAATGGCAGCTGACCTGTTACCGTGCCGCAACTTTGCCGCCGGAGGCGTTTTACGGCCGCGTGATGTATCAGATTTTTCCCGATCGGTTTAACCGCGCGGGACAGTGCGGCACAAGCGAAAAGCTGACCCCTTTTTACGTACATGAAAATATGACAGACACGCCGGTGTTCCGGCCCGATGCAAACGGTGAAATTTTAAATAACGACTTTTTCGGCGGCAATTTTGCCGGGATTCGTGCGCGGCTGCCGTATCTTGCCGAGCTGGGTGTTACGGTTTTGTATTTAAACCCCATATTTAAAGCGTTTTCCAACCATCGGTACGACACGGCGGACTATATGGAGGCCGATCCGCTTTTGGGTACCAATAAAGATTTTAAAGAGCTGTGCGATGCGGCACACAAGCTGGGCATGCGTGTGCTTTTGGACGGCGTGTTTTCTCACACCGGCAGCGACAGCGTTTATTTTGATATTAAAAACCGTTTCGGCGGAGGTGCGTATCACGACCCGGAATCGCCGTATCGCAGCTGGTATCAGTTTGAACACTACCCCGACCTGTATAAAAGCTGGTGGGGCATTAAAACTCTGCCCTGCGTGGAGGAAACAGACGCCGGATTTTTAAACTATATTTTAGAGGACGATAACAGCGTTATCAAATATTGGCTGCGTCAGGGTGCGGACGGCTGGCGACTGGACGTGGCGGACGAATTACCGGACGAATTTTTATCGGCCCTGTACGATACGGTGAAGCAGGAAAAGCCGGACGGGCTGGTTTTGGGCGAAGTGTGGGAGGATGCCTCCAATAAAATCAGCTACGGCAGGCGGCGGCGTTATTTGCAGGGCGGCATATTGGACAGCGTGATGAACTATGTGTGGCGTGACGCCATCATCCGTTTTGTCCGCGGAGAACTTTCTGCCGAGGATTTAAACGAATCGGTAATGAGCCTTTGCGAAAATTATCCGCCGGGCAGCCTGCACACTATGATGAACCTTTTATCCACGCACGATACGCCGCGGATTTTAACGCTTTTGGGTGCGGACAATCCGCCCCAAAGCCGCGAGGAACGCGCCGGGTATACTTTGTCGGATGAAGCGCTGGCCAAGGCCGTTGACCGACTTTCGGCAGCCGTGTTTTTGCTGTTTACGCTGCCCGGCAGCGCCTGCATTTATTACGGTGACGAAATCGGCATGCAGGGGTTTGAGGATCCCTTTAATCGCGCCTACATGGGGGATCGTGCGGCAAACGGCGCAATCAGTGCGCTGTTTCGCAGGCTGGCTGCGTTAAAAAATCGGTTTGACGCGCTGAAAAAGGGTGCATTAACGCCCTCGTTTTGCGGTGACGGGTTATTTGGCTTTTACAGAGCTTGGGGGCAGGAGTGCCTGTTTTGCGCGGTGAACGTATCGGATGTGCCGCACCCGATTGTGACCGTGGGACAAGAAGTGATTTATGAAAACAATACATGGCAGGAAAACGGACAGAGGTTATTGCTGCCGTACGGCAGCATCATAACAAAGGGGATGTAAAAAAAGCCTTCCTCATCTTATGTTGCGTAAATTTGTCACAGATGCTTAAAACTGTGCATAGAATAGAGGTAAGAAGCGGTTTAGCGGAGGGTGATGGCATGCGGCTGGGAGCAAAGCGTCACATTTATTTCAGAACCAATCGCGGAGGCCGGAAGAAAATTTCCGGCTTTCTGCTTTTTTTGCTTGTCCTTTCCCTGCTGTTTGCAGGCGGCGCATATTTTGTAAAGGTCATGCGGCCGCTTATGGCCGGTCTGGCCGAAAATCAGTCTCATATAGCGGCCGAGCAGGCCATCCACCGCGTGGCGGAGGATTTGTTTGCCGACAGCCGATATACGGATTTTATCACACTGACGCGTGCAGAGGATGGCACGGTCAGCGCGGCCGAGACCAATGTGCAGTCGGTCAACCGCTTAAAGGCTGCGGCGGCTGTTCAAATTCAAGAGCAGCTTTCGGCTTTGGGCGAGACAACGATCGGCGTACCGCTCGGCAGCACAACGGGTATCGGCCTTTTAACGGGGCTGGGGCCGTATTTGCCGGTGCGCATTTTGCCCTATGGCAATATTTTGGTCGATTTTAAAAGCACGTTCACGGCGGCCGGGATTAACCAAACGCATTTGGAAATCAGCCTGCATGCCAAAGCGTCCATCGGCACCGTTATGCCCACCGTAACCGCGGCCGATACGGTAGAAACCGAAATCCCCGTGGTGCAAACGGTCATTGTCGGCAAGGTGCCGGAAAGCTACATCAACATTGACCGCATGGGCGAAGCCTATGAAGGTGATGTGATGGATTTGCTTTCCCGTTAAACTCCGCGAATCGGCCGTGCGTACGTTTTATTTGGAGGCCTGCGGACGGGTGAGCGTAAGCTCGGTGGCTCTCCATTCTTTTCCGTCAATTTCATATCGTTCTGTTTTGGGCGGCACACTTTCGCGAAAACCGAGAGAGCGGTAGCAGCGAAAGGCCGGTTCGTTGCCCTCGAACACCACCAGCGTAATGGCTTCGGCGGCCAGCATATCAAACGCATAGCGAACGGCCGATTGCACCATTTGCTTGCCCAAGCCGCAGCCGCGGCGCTTCGCATCCACAATAATAAAACCAAAGTGCAGTATCTTTTTTTCGCTGTCGGTAAAGCGCATAATCATATGTCCGGCAATGCCGGATTCATCATATGCGGTCATTTCGTAATGATTATCACAATAGGCAAATTGGCTGTAATAGCGGTTCATATCATCTGCCGATATGGGGTAATGGTCATACCGGTCCGCGCACCAGCGGCGGAAGGTCACCTCGTCCGTAATCCAGGAAACAATCGTTTCGGCGTCACACGCCTTGTAGGGTCTTAATCGTAACATGTGCTGCACTGCCTTTCCAAATAGAGTTGAGTTCATTCTAACACTTGCTCGTATTTTTGTCAAGCAGGCATAAAAATACATTGCCAAAACCGAGGTTTTGTATTATAATGTAAAGTAGGGGATTGGGAGACGAATTGTATATGAAAATAAAAGAAGCAAACCGAGCCATTGTATACGGCTTCGGCAAGGATATATTGGAATCTAAGGGCATGCAGCAAACCAAGCAATATGTTCAGCACGGAGACATGAGCGTTTTTGAACACTCTGTATTGGTAGCCTCACTGTGCGTTGCCATTGCTGCGCGCCTTGGGCTGCGCGTGGATATGCCCTCGCTTGTGCGCGGCGCCCTGCTGCACGATTATTTTTTATACGATTGGCACCGGCGTGACCGCTCGCGGCAGCCGCACGCCATTTTTCATGCGGCCTGTGCCCTGACGAATGCGGAGCGTGATTTTGCTTTAAACGATATTGAACGGAACATGATCCGTGCGCATATGTTCCCCTTGCCGCCTGCCTTGCCGCGCTGCCGCGAAAGCATTATTTTATGCATAGCCGATAAAATTTGCGCGGCTGATGAAACAGTTTCGCCCCGTGTCGGCAGGCTGTGCCGTAAATTTAAATAAAAAAGGGTGTTACGCCATGTGGATTCAAACAGTTGAACAATATTTTTTATGGCTGATGTTTTACAGCATCGTCGGATGGATATACGAAAGTCTGCTGTGCTCGGCTTCGGCGCATCGGTGGATTAACCGCGGCTTTTTAAACGGGCCGTACTGTCCGATTTACGGCTTTGGCGCGGTTTTGGATATTTTACTGCTGGGACGGATTCAAAACCCTTTGCTTTTGTTTTGCCTCGGTGCGGTTGTCACCTGCTCGCTGGAATATTTGACCTCTTACCTGATGGAGCTTTTATTTCATGCGCGCTGGTGGGATTATTCCGAACGAAAATTTAATATTAACGGGCGCGTTTGCTTAATCGGCGCGGTTGTGTTCGGCGCATTTTCGGTTGTGCTCATTTTGGGTATTCATCCGTTTGTTGTGCATTACACCGACCTGCTGCCGCCCCTTGCTCTGCATCTTTCTGCGGCGATACTGCTTGTGCTGATTGCTGCGGATGCCGGTATTACCATCGGCGGATTCTCCGGCTTTAACAAGCGTTTGGAGGAGCTTTCTGCCATTTTGGAGCAGGCCGGGGAGGAAATGGCCGACAAGCTGCGTACCACCCATGCCTATAATGCGTTAAACGCCGCATACGATTCGTTTGAAAAAAAGATGAATCTGCAGCAGCGGCGTATGCTGGCGGCCTTTCCGCGGCTTAAGTCCACCTCGCACAACCATATGCTGGCCGAGCTGAAAAATCGTTTGGCAAGCCGCAAAAACACCGCGCGCAAATAAGCCATGCGGCATAAAAAACACAAAACAAAAAACGCAAAACAAATGACCTACCCTGCATATAGAAACGGGCGGTTCGATTTGTTTTGCGTTTTTTATGATTCTGTTATGCTTGTATTTACGGTTATGTTTATATTTACGGTTATGCTTATCAGGCGGTGGGGCAGATATCCGTCACCCACTCCTGCATTAAGGCGCATTCGGATCCAAAATCCTCTACCTTGCAATCGCGGAACAAAAGCGTTCCGCCCTTGGCGCTGGTTTTCAGCACCTTTAAGTATTGCTGCCATTCGTCCTTGCCCTCAATGATCGGGGTATAGCGCGCGGCGGCGTCTAAATACGAAACATACACAAGCCGTACGAAGGGTGCCAGCATTTTCAGCTCAAAAATGTTATAAATTAATGATGATGTACGGTTTGGCTGCCAGCTGACAAACACATTTTTGTGTGCCACCAGCTCCATAAATCGGGTGGTGCGGATGTAATCCTCCAACACAGAGCCGCGCCGATAGGAAAGGCAAAGCGTTAAGCTGTGTGCTTCGGCTAAGGCCGCCAAATGCTGCACTGCATGCGCCAAAGTATCCAGCGCATCGTCCGGGTTTTCACCCGATCCGGACGCAATGGTCAGGCTCACGGTGTCCGTGCCCAAGGCCGCGGCGGTGTCCAAAATGGCTTCAAACTCGGCATCGCTGCCGCCGCAGATGTCAAAATCCGGGTGGTAGGCCGCAATCGTCAGACCGGCGTTTTCCGAAAGCTTTTTAAGCCGCGCCGCTTCGGCCGTGTCCCCGTGGCGCAGGTGCCGTTCGCTCCATTCTATCACCGTCAGTTTATTGTCGTGTGCCAAGCGTAATATCATATCAACTGTCAATTCAAGCAAAGTAACAGATGTCAGTCCCAGTACCATTTTCATCCTCCTCTAAACAACAAAACGAATCCGTCTGCCGCAAGGGCAGAATATACCTTAATTTAGTTATATTGTACACGATTCCCGCACAACAAGCAAGACGCATATATACCAATCTTTTTTTAATTTCTTTGTGGATTCTATGCAAAGAACGGCCGCAACTGTGTCTATTTTGTGAATATTGTTACCAATTTATATCAAAGCAGGCATTAGGGGGCGGTTTAGAGCGGCAAAAATACACGGATTGTGATACCGGATTTTGGATTTTTCGCAAAAAATTAAAAAAATTTTAAAAATTCTCTTGACGAACGGGCAAACTTATGATATATTAAAATGTGCCTACGTGGAAGGTCTTTTTTTTTGTTGTGCAAAAATGCAAGACAAAAAACGGAATATATTCTAGGAGGGGAAACACATGAGAACAAAAATTACATTGGCGTGTTCCGAATGCAAACAGAGAAACTATGATACCATGAAGAACAAGAAGAACGATCCTGACAGACTCGAAATGAATAAGTATTGCAGATTCTGCAAAAAGCACACGACTCATAAGGAAACAAAATAAGCAGCCGCAAAAGCTGTTTGCCAGGCGGCCGCCCGTCATCTATTGCCATGCAGACGGGGGGCTAACATGATGTGCCGGTGCATGGCGGCGGAATGGAGAGTATTATGAGCGATACGAATACGAAAAAACCGAACATTTTCGTCAGAGCGGGCAAAGCGATTGCCGAATATTGCCGCGATCTTAAGTCCGAGCTGAAAAAAGTTGTCTGGCCTACGTTTCAACAGGTTCGCAACAACACCGGCGTGGTTATCACGGCTATTATTTTAGTTGGCGTACTTGTAGCGCTTCTGGATTTTGGCTTTCAGTCTTTATTCAGCATGCTCCTTAAATAGCGCCCTGTAGCGTAAGCGACTCAAAAAAGGAGGCGAAGGAAGCGGGATCGTTTCTGCAAGACTATGGCTGAGACTGCTAAATGGTATGTCATTCATACCTTTTCGGGCTACGAAAAAAAGGTACAGGCAAATATTGAAAAATCGGTCGAAAACCGGAATCTGCACGATTTGATTGTGGACATTAAGGTGCCCATGGAAGAGGTTGTGGAAACCAAAGGCGCCGAACAAAAGGTTGTGCAGCGCAAGGTTTTTCCCGGTTATGTAATGGTTAAAATGATTATGACGGACGATAGCTGGTACGTTATCCGCAATACGCGCGGCGTAACGGGCTTTGTCGGTCCGGGCTCTAAGCCCGTGCCTCTTTCGGATGAAGAGGTTTACACCATGGGGATTGAGCGTAAGGTCGTTTCTGTTAACTTTGATGTGGGAACAACCGTGCGCGTTTGCGAAGGTCCGCTGGCGGACTTTGTCGGCACCGTGGATGAAATTAATATGGAAAAACAGTCTGTACGCGTGATTGTGTCTATGTTTGGCCGTGAAACACCGGTAGAACTGGACTTTTCACAGGTTGAAGTATTATAAAATTCGCACTTGTGCGAAAAACGTAAAAATACAGCCTTTTGGCTTTATTTACGCAGCGCTTCGCTGCGGGGTGGGAGAACCTATGTGTTCGCCAAAACCACATTTTGAATGAGGAGGAACTTTACAATGGCTCAAAAAATCACAGGTTACATCAAGCTGCAGATTCCGGCCGGAAAAGCAACCCCGGCTCCGCCCGTAGGCCCTGCTCTGGGTCAGCATGGTGTAAACATCGTGCAGTTCACAAAGGAATTTAACGAAAAGACCGCAAAAGACGCCGGCTTAATCATTCCGGTTGTTATCACGGTTTACGCAGACCGGTCGTTTAGTTTTATTACAAAAACTCCGCCGGCGGCCGTATTGCTGAAAAAGGCCGCAAAAATCGAAAGCGGTTCCGGTACGCCCAACAAGACCAAGGTTGCAACCGTATCGAAAGATGCGATTCGCCAGATTGCCGAGCAGAAAATGCCCGACTTAAACGCAGCAAGCGTTGAAGCCGCCATGAGCATGATTGCCGGTACGGCCAGAAGCATGGGTATTGTTGTTGAGGACTAATTTCGATTGAATGAAGTGGGAGAGCGAAATGCTTGCAAGACCACAGAAGGAGGAAACATAATGTTCAGAGGAAAAAAGTATCAGGATAGTGCAAAACTGGTTGATAAAACCAATTTATATGACCCTGCCGCGGCTATGGATTTGGTGGTTAAAACCGCTAAGGCTAAGTTTGATGAAACCGTTGAGGTTCACATTAAGCTGGGTGTAGACTCAAGACATGCCGACCAGCAGGTGCGCGGCGCCATCGTACTGCCGCACGGTACCGGTAAGGTTGCCAGAGTGCTGGTTTTTGCAAAGGGTGACAAGCTGACCGAGGCTGAAAACGCAGGTGCGGATTTCTTCGGCGGCGATGAATTAATCCCCAGAATCCAAAACGACAACTGGTTTGATTATGATGTTGTTGTTGCAACCCCGGATATGATGGGCGTTGTCGGCCGTTTAGGTAAGGTTTTAGGCCCCAAGGGCTTAATGCCCAGCCCCAAAGCCGGTACGGTTACCATGGATGTTGCAAAGGCAATTTCCGAAATTAAATCCGGTAAAATCGAGTATCGTTTGGATAAAACGAACATCATTCACTGCCCCATCGGTAAGGTATCCTTCGGCCCCGAAAAGCTGAAGGAGAACTTTAAAGCGCTGCTGGATGCTATTGTAAAGGCAAAGCCGGCCGCTGCAAAGGGTCAATATATTAAGAGCTGTGCCGTTGCTTCAACAATGGGCCCCGGCATCAAAATTTCTCAGGCAAAGGTTTTAGACTAAAAATTTGCTTGACACGGCCGCATATTTGTGGTATACTATATTTGTTAGTTAAATATTTCCGTAGACAGCCGGTTTCCTTCGGGCTTGATCCCGTTTGGAACTAACGCAATGTGCGCCAGCCGAGGAGAGCATTTTTAAAGCGATGAAAAGGCTTTTCTCTGTCTATGGGAAAAGCCTTTATATTTTTTTCTGTAGGCCGCTTCGGCTGCCGCAGATGACATAACAAGCGAGGTGAAAATAATGCCCAGTGAAAAGATTTTAGAGCAGAAAAAGCAACAGGTCAGCGAGATGGTTGATAAGTTCCAGCGTGCCGCTTCCGGTGTGTTGGTAGACTATCGCGGTTTAACCGTTGAGGAGGATACAAAGCTGCGTGCAGAGCTGCGTCAGGCAGAGGTTGAATATGCAGTTGTAAAAAATACCTTAACACGTTTTGCAGCCGATGAGGTTGGCTTTAACGAATTTGACCCCATCTTGAACGGCCCCACTGCTTTGGCTTTGAGCTTTTCTGACGTTGTTGCACCTGCCAAAATTTTGGTAGAGTACAGCAAAAAGAATGAAAAGCTGGAAATTAAAGGTGGTTTTATTGAAGGTAAGGTTGTTTCGATTGACGAAATCAACGCTTTGGCTTCTCTGCCGTCTAAGGATGTCCTGGTAGCTAAGCTGCTTGGCTCCATGAAGTCGCCGATTCAGGGCTTTGCAAATGTTCTGAACGGTAACCTGTCCGGTTTGGCTCGTGTTTTGCAGGCAATTGCAGACAAAAAAGCTGCCGCAGGTGAATAAGTAACAAATTTAATTTAAAAATTATTATTTTAACGGAGGGTATAACAATGAGTGAAAATGCACAGAAAATATTAGACATGGTAAAAGAACTGACCGTTTTGGAACTGTCCGAACTGGTTAAGGAAATGGAAGAAGTATTCGGCGTTAGCGCTGCTGCTCCCGTAGCTGTTGCTGCTGCCGGCGCTGCTGCTCCTGCTGCCGCTGCTGCTGAAGAAAAGACCGAGTTCGATGTTGAACTGACTGAAGCCGGCGCTGAAAAGATCAAGGTTATTAAGGTTGTTCGTGAGATCACCGGCTTGGGTCTGAAGGAAGCTAAGGAAGCTGTAGACGGCGCTCCGAAGGTACTGAAGGAAGGTATCGGCAAGGACGATGCTGAAGCTATCAAAGCTAAGCTGGAAGAAGTTGGCGCAAAGGTAACTTTGAAGTAATTAGCATTTTTTGCAATTCGCTTGTTAAATCCGAAGATTCAATCGAATCTTCGGATTTTTTTATGTTCGAACGCATTGCTTGTTGATAGAATAGGATTCTTTGTATATAAAAGCCCCCAAAGCGCAAGCCAATAACTTGGCCGGACTTTGGGGGTGAGAGTTTAGTTATATCAAACGATATGTGCAAGTAACTTGATGCGTTTAATTTACCATCCGTTATTCATTTCCTTCCAGCGCGCGGAAGCCGGGGCAGGTAATTTCAATATTTTTTTGCAGCGGACAAGCCCAGCGCACGGCGTTTTTGATAATTCGTTGTACAATTTCATTGCGGAAGGATTCGTTTGTTTCGTGTCCCGGCTGAAAATAAAAGATTTTGCCGTTGCCGCGCACAAAGGTACAGCCGCTTCTGAAAACCTCTCCGCCGTTAAACCAGCCCATAAAAATGACCTCCTGCGGTTCGGGAATACCAAACGGTTCGCCGTACATTTCTTCGGGATCCAGTACAAACGTATCGGGCACACCGGCAGCAATGGGATGATTAGGCTTGATTGTCCATACGCGCTCACGGGCTCCTTCGCGCCATTTTAAGTTACAGGGCGTGCCCATTAAGCGTGTGAACGGCTTGGAAAAATGTGCAGAGTGCAGCGCAATAAAGCCCATTCCCTGCAAAACATGCCGCTGTACGCGTTCCGCCACCTCGTCCGGCACGCGATCGTGCCCTATGTGCGCCCACCAAATTAAAACATCGGTTTCGTCCAAAAGTGCGTTGGTCAAGCCACATTCTTCATCGTCTAGTGTTGCGGTCACAACCTCCATATCGTCCTCTGCCTGCAAAAAAGAGGCGATGTAGCCGTGCAGACCGCCGGGGTACAGTTCTGTTACCTCCGGGATTTCTTTTTCGTGTATGTTTTCGTTCCAAACAACAACTTTCATCCTCAAATACCTCTTTTCTACAGCAAAACTTCGCGGCCGGTTTCAGCCGATTTGTAAATGGCCTCTAAAATTTTAATCATATTCACGCCTTGAACCGGCTCAAAATCGGGCTTTGCGTTGTGCAGCAAAACATCGGCAAAATGGCGCAGATTTGCTTCATGATGCGATGTGCATTTGCTGTCATCGGCGGTAACGGGTTCTAAGTCCACACAATGGCCGTATTCTTCGGTAAAGATTTTCACACGACCCGTATGGCTCGAAAACTCGGAACCGGCCTTGGTGCCGCGCAGCTCTACAAAGCTCTTTTCGCTGCCGATGTTGGATGCCCACGAAAATTCAATTTGCAGGCAGGCACCGTTATCGAACTTGATAAAGCCCATGGCTAAATCCTCAACGTCAAAGATGCCGTCCGCCTTGGCTTCGCCAAAGGAGGCATGCTCCGAGTCGGAGGAAGCGTTATTATCGGCAAATTTGGCGTAGGTGCAGCCCGAAACCGCAACCGGCGTGGGATTGCCCATCAGCCAAATGGCAAGGTCAATCATATGTACGCCCAAATCGATCAGCGGTCCGCCGCCGGACTGTGCCTTGGTTGTAAACCAGCCGCCCTTGCCGGGAATACCGCGGCGACGAATCCAACCGCAGCGACCGCAGTAAATGTCACCCATTTTGCCGTCGGCAATGTATTGCTTTAAGTATTTGGCAGTGGCGCGATACCGATTGTTGCGCATAACCATTAAATGCTTGCCGGAGGCTTCGGCAGCTGCCTTCATTTTTTCGGCCTCGGTGACTGAAACGGCATCCGGCTTTTCGCAAAATACATGCAAGCCGTGGTTCAGCGCCTCTACCGCAATGATGGAATGCAGATAGTTCGGTGTGCAAATATCAACATAATCCAAGCCACTGACGGCGAGCAGCTCTTTATAATCTGTAAAGGCAGGTACATCGGGCATGTTAAATTCTTTTTTAAAGGATTCAATTTTTTCGGGCAAAATATCGCAAATGGCAGCAATTTCAACGTTATCCATGTGCAGATAACCGCCCATGTGCGCGTATCGGCAAATGTTACCCAGACCAATCAGACCGACTTTTAACTTTTTCATTTTCGTAAAGCACCTCACAATTTTAATTTTTTCAACTCAAGTATAGCATATATGGCGGTGGTGTGATATAATATATTTAATCAAAAGTATCGAAAATTTATGATTTTGCGGCAGAGGG
>UQYH01000023.1 GCA_900545185.1 uncultured Eubacteriales bacterium
AATGGATGTCCGAAGGTGATCGATATATATTTTTAAAATTTCATTAAGCTCTACATTAAGAGAGACATCCTGATTTAAATCGGTGTTTAAACTGTTAACAATATATTTATTTTGCGCAATTGCCGCGCTGAAGCTGACGGTTGAACGCAAAGCCTCATTGATCGACTCGGAGGATTTAAAGGCCAGCGTGTTAACTTTTTCGACAGTGCTGTTCCACTGAGTCCGACTGTTTGATGCAAACAAAATGAGCGCAGCAATTGTAATTGGAATTATGGTAATGGCAATAATCGTGTTTTTAATATTTTTTCGTAAGTTATACGGATTCAGTAAATTACGAAGTTTTATCATCGTCCTCATCCTCCCACGCGATTGCCTTGTTATCGCTTTTGATTCTTCGGTATTCTTTTGGGGATACGCCCACATATTTCTTAAAAGCTGTGGTAAAGTAGGTATTGCTTTGATACCCCAGCTTTTTTGCAATATCAAGGTGTTTCATGTTTGTTGTTGTTAAAAGCCTCATGGCCTCGTTTATCCTGACTTCCTGAAGATAATAATATATTGTCTTGCCGGTTTGCTCATGAAAAAGCTTGTTGGCATAGCTTGTTGATACGTACAGTCCGTCTACAATCTGATTTAAAGAGAGCAAGGAGGCATAATTTGTATCAATTCTGGTTTTTATTTTCTCAACAAGACTCCTGTCTCCGCTGCGTAGCCTTTCCTGGAGATATTTAATGGTGAAATCCAAAATGTTTCTGATCCATTGTTTAATATCCTGAATGGTGTTAAAATTAACAAGCTTTTTCCAAATTCCCAGGTCACTCCCGAATATATTGGTAAAGCTTTCATTCTTTTCGATCAGGTAGATGTTAATTGTATTGACAATGTAAAAACACAAAATTTTAGAGTGAATTTCGTGTATACCGCCGGCGGTATCAAAGCAGCTGTTAACAAACGCATTGACTTCCAACGAATTACCGCTGTCAAGAAGCTTGTTTATTTTGGAAGAAATATCCGTTGGGCTTAAGAAGGGCATATCCGGCATTTCGGCGGATAAATCGTTATATACGGTAAGAGAATCTGCCCTGGTAAAGCGTTCTGTTTTTATCATCTGTAAAAGATAGCGGAAAGACGAATTCAGATTTTGCATTTTCAGAGCACAAGAAGAAATACAAACGGTTGCTTTCTCGCCGCTTGCTTTATAAAAATCGTTTTGTACGGTTTCGAAAATTTTTACTTGCTTGTTAAGCGTTATGGAGTTTGTGTCTGTTATCACGCCGAGAACATATGCGTCGCAGCTTATAAAATATGACCCCTTGTCCTCGCAGAACGCGTTTTCGGTTATCTCTTTTAAAAGCAGCTGCTTTGCAAAAGCATCCACCATATCCGTATTAGGCGAAGACGACATAATCAGTGTCAGCCGAAACTGATCCTCGGCATTTATTTCCGGAAACGGCGTTTGCATTGTAAGGGCTTCATCCGCTGACGGCCGGAACAACAACCGGGTAAAAAACTGCTCGGTCAGCAGAGAATGATTTTTGTTGATCAGCTCCCTATAACTATCCAATGTATTTTCGATATTTTTGTGTTCCTCTATTCTTTGAATCGCGTTTTTTACGACCGCAGTCAAGTTATCAATTTCTATCGGCTTTAATATATAATCGGCAACGCCCATTTTAATTCCGCTTAAGGCAAAATCAAAATCGTCAAAACAACTCATGAATATGACCTGTGTTTTGTCGTTTTGTTCAATAATTTGTTTTGTCATTTCAATTCCGTTCATATATGGCATGGAGATATCCGTCAAGACAATATCCGGCTTTTCGGCCAGGGCTTTTTCAAGCCCCAATTTGCCGTTGGCAGCGTCCGCAGTCACTACGCCAAGTTCTTCCCAATTAACGTGACGCATTATGCCGCGGCGATCCGATTCGTTATCATCTACAATCAGTAACTTGTACATTGCGCATCTCCTTTGGATAAAGAGTAGTATATATGTAATCGGTTCCACATCATTGAGTGTAACACATTCTTGGTACTAAAGTCAATAAAGCTTATGAAGATAGAGTTGTAATTTTAAATTTTTGGGTTATTTTTAAATTGAATTGGCGGTTGTCGTCATGTAAAATGAATATAGAATTATAAAATATGAACCAATGGGAGGAGTAGAATTGAAACAATCAATGAAAGCTGAGGATTCATTTTGTGTCAATATACCCAAAAAAGGCTTATGGTACAACCTTTCGGTGAACAAAACCGCGTATCTTTTGATACTTCCGGCGCTTTTGCTGGTGCTGCTGCTGTGTTATCTTCCTTTCGGGGGCTTAATACTGGCGTTTAAGGACTATAACATAGTAGACGGTATACTCGGAAGTCCCTGGGTGGGTTTTGATAATTTTGTAGAATGTTTTACGCAGCCGAACATGCTGGTTGCCGTTAAAAATTCATTTGTTTACGGAATGGTGCTCCAGTTTCTCGGCATGCCGTTTCCTATTTTGCTTGCGCTTCTGTTTAATGAAATCAGAAATATTCATTTTAAAAAAGTCGTGCAAACCGTGAGTTATCTGCCGTACTTCTTATCGTGGATTACCGTTGTGGGTCTTTTTTCGAGCATGTTTTCTTTAGAAGGGACTTTTAACGGTATTTTAAAGTCCCTTCTCGGTGATAGCTATGAAGCTGTGAATATCATGCACAACGCCAAAAATTTTCTGCCGATTATTTTTTGGACGCATATTTGGAAATCCATCGGCTGGTCTTCGGTTATTTTTCTTGCTGCCATTACGGGTATTGACCCCAGTTATTACGAAGCTGCAACGATAGACGGATGCGGAAAATTTAAACAGGTTATTTATATCACCCTGCCCTGTATTAAAAACACAATCCTGATTGTCTTTATTATGTCTCTCGGAAGTCTTTTTAATACCAGCTTTGAGCAGGTATACGGATTCCAAAATGTATATATACAGCAGGAAACCGATACCATTAATACCCTTATTTACAGATTGGGTATTCAAAACGGGAAATATTCTTTGGCAACGGCCTTCGGTCTTGCACAGGGTCTTGTGGCGGTGGCGCTGCTTTTATTTTCCAATACGGTAAGTAAAAAACTGTTTGAAGTCAGTATTTGGTAGGAGGACAAAATGAAAAGATCTTTAGGAGAAAAAACATTTAACGTTTTTAATGTGTGTTTAATGCTTTTGCTTTCTGTCATCATGATTTACCCGTATCTGAATCAGGTTGCCATTTCTTTTAACGAAGGCATGGATACGGCGCTGGGCGGCATTACCATTCTTCCGCGTAAGTTTACATTTCAAAATTACGCAACGGTATTTTCAAATCGTGATCTCCTCGGCGGCGCCGTTATATCGGTCAGCCGCGTGATTTTGGAGGTGGTACTCTCCATTGCGGTTGTGTTCTCTGCCGCGTTTGGTTTGACCCGAAAAAATCTTGCATACAGAAGCGGGCTTACAATTTTTCTTATGATACCGGCTTATGTATCGGCAGGCGTTATCCCGATTTATATTATATACAGATATTTGGGGCTTATTAACAGTTACTGGGTATATATCATTCCCCGGCTGTTTGTGTTTTATAACATGGTTATCGTACGGTCGTTTTTACAAGAGCTGCCGGACAGTATAGAAGAATCCGCCAAAATTGACGGTGCAGGGGATCTTTGTATTATGTTAAAAATTGCACTTCCCTTGTGTAAGCCGGTATTGGCTACCATCGCGCTTTGGGTATCGGTCGGCGCGTGGAATGACTGGACATCAACACTTTATTATGTTACAGAGCCGGACTTGTATCCTTTGCAGTATATTATGATGAAGCTGATTAAAGAGAGTGAGGTTGCGCAAAAAATGGCGGCAGAAGCTGCCATGACGGGCACAACGGGAACCGGAGCATCCTTTATCCCGACATCGGATTCGATTAAGGCGGCAACGCTTATCATAACAACGCTGCCGATTATTATGGTATATCCGTTTTTGCAGAAGTATTTTGTTAAGGGCGTTACGGTCGGCGCCGTAAAAGGTTGATTATGCTCGAAAGAGCCGTTTAATAAAGGAGGATTTTTATGTTTAATTTAAAAAAGAAGTTCACAGCAGTTATTTGTATAACGGCCTGTGTATGTATGCTTGCTTCTTGCGGCAAGGGCGGCGATTCTGAGGTACTGTTTCAAGATGGCGAATATATTCCCCAAGATGATTTGAAGATTACCGTGTGGAATACGCAGGGAACGGACTATACCGCCAAGTCGCTGGACAAAAATGTTGTAGAGGATTGGCTTGTCAATAAAACCAAGGTTAAAGTGAAAAATGTTTACGGCAACGACGGCGGACAGTGGGACGCGAAATTATCTAAGCTTGTTGCGGGAGACAACCTGCCTGAAATTATCACCTGCGGCGCCTTCCAGGGCCCGGCGCATTTTGCAAAGCTGGATGAATTAAAACAGGTTTGGGAACTGACCCCCGATATGCTTCAAAAATATGCGCCGAACGTATGGAACAGAGTTCCGAAGGAATATTGGGAGGCGATTTCGGTTAAGGGCAAAATTTTGGGCATACCGTTTAGCAATGATGTTAATAAGGTAACAAACCCCGATGCCAGCGATGAAGAGATTGATACAATCAAAACGCTCTATAAGGTTCCCGATAATGATGTTATGATTGATAACATTCAAACGCTGTACATACGTGACGATATACTCAAAATGTTCTATCCCGAAGCTAAAACGTTTACGGAGCTTAAAGCCATTCTGGAAGAACGAAACGAGCCGATTGGTGAGGAATTGCTGGATATTCCGATTTACACAACCGAAGAGTATATTGACTTTATGTATAAATTAAAGGATGCCAATTTAAAAGAGGGCGACAAAACGGTGTATCCCTTTGGGTATACCGGCGGAGACAACTGGTGCGCGCTTGCTTGGCTGGGGGCGGATATGTACGGCTACAAGGGTCACTCATATACCGGCAGCTGGAATGATGTGAAGCAAGAGATACAAATACCGTTGGTCAGCGATATTGTGAAAACGGCAGCCAAAACGCAGAATCAAATGCTTGCCGATAGGGTTATCGACCCTGAAAGCATGACGCATACCAGCGCACAGGCAGAGGAGAAGATTTTAAACGGTCTTTATGCCATTGCGCCCATTAACGGTGTTTCTGATTTGATTACGGTTAATGACTCTTTGGAAAAGCAGGGTAAAAGCTTTAGATACAGACCCTTCTACACACAGGTTCCGCACAAGGAGGAATACTCTCCGTTTGAAGAAGAAACCATGTGGACAGAGTCGCTTTGCATTTTAAAGACGGTCAGCGAAAATCAGCTCTATCAAATTTTAAACTGGTTAAACGTTCAGTTCAGTGACGAATGGGATTCTGTAAGAAACTGGGGTCCGGAAGAAGCCGGTTTGTATACGGTTGATGAAAACGGCAAAAGACATTTTAAGGATGAAAGATTTACGGCATTTTATGTAAACGGCGATAACTCTGCACTTAAAGCAGAGGAAACCCTGGGTTTGGGAGGCCCCGAGGTTTTGGGCTATAAAACCGGCGGTCTCTTTAGTGTTTGCTCTACCACAAAATCAAAATGGACTCCGAATGTTCACTTAAAGCAAATAATCTTTAAGCCTGCTCCCAACAGCGGATTTAAGTTTAAAAACGACAGCGAGCATGTTAAAAGCGTTAAACTGTATCCGCCGTGTCAGGGTTGGTCAAGTATTTATGCCGATATTCCCGAAGTTGTAACATTTTGGGCAGAAAGAGACCAATGGGAGAACATGTTTAAGGTTGCACTGGCCGCACCTGTCAGCGAATTTGATACAAAGTGGGATAATGCAGTTCAGGGCTTGAACAAAATTGTGGATATTCATACAATGGAACAGAAAATGACGGAAATCGCAAGACCGATTGCAGATATCCTTGCGGATGCAAACAAATAACGAATGAATTTTTTCAGCGGGGGATGCAGTCCCCCACTGAAAAACGTTGAAGGACGGGACGCTTTCGTCCCTTATTGAAGGAGGATGACAGATGCTGAAAAAGGTTTGTTTTGTTGCGCTTGCGGCAATGCTGTTTTTAACAACAATGGCTGTACCTTCGTCGGTGGTCTTTGGCGCGGAAAGAACGGCGTACAGTATAAAAGACGCTGTCAGCTATAAGGGCACCAGAAATCAAAATATGAACGTTTACAGCAGCTTTATGACGGCAGGCGCAGGTGCCGGCGCGGAATTTTCTATTTTTGTTCCGGCCGAAAAAACCTATCATATTATTGTAAGGGCATCCAGCTCTGCGGCGGCAACCATTACGGCAAGCATCAATTCCGAGTCGGCGCCCGCGGTTGATGTTAATACCGGCTCGTATGCAAATTACGAGGAGATTATAGCGAACACGGTTAAACTGAAAGCCGGATACTCAAGACTTGCCGTTATCACGCAAAGCGGTATGATTCAGCTTTCTGATGTTTACATAGAGGAAGCTTCGGCACAAAAGCCGGGTGCCGATTTCAGCAAAACAGAAGGTGCGTTTAAAAGCCATCTCCTGCCTGCTGTGATAGAAGCGGAGGATTTTGACTACCGTTCGGCAAAAAGCGCCGACAAAACCGTTATATTAAGCCAAAAGTACAGAAAAGATTCTGTTCTTTCCATAGAAGAGGACGGTTCGTCAACAACCCTTTCTATGGGCAACGGCGACAGTGCGGCATATACCTTCGAGGTGGCAAATACCGGTCTTTTTGCAATTAAAGCAGTGGCCAATACAGCCGGTGTTGCAAGAATTTATTTCGATTCCGGCTTGGGCTGTGTGGAAAGCGAATTAAAATCCTTTGCAGAAAATTCATTCGGAACGGTGTATTTGACGGAAGGCATACACAAAATCCGATTGGAAAGCAGATCGGCAGGGCTTTCTGTTGATAAGCTTTGGTTTAAGCATGCTCAAAGCAGCTCCGATTACTATAATCCTTCGGAGCTTGTTAAAGGCAAGATTATTACCATTACGGAAAAAGAAGATCACAACACGGTGGAAAACCCTGTGTGGAAGGAGCTTTACGTCAGCAAAAGCGGTACAAGCAAGGGCGACGGGAGCAAGCAAAATCCGTTTGATTCAATAGAGACAGCCAAGGCAGCCGTGCGTAAGCTGGCCTCCGGTATGCAGGGGGATATTGTGATTCACATTCTTCCCGGCACGTATTTTATTGGGGAGACAATTACTTTTACACCCGAGGACAGCGGCAAAAACGGCTACAACATTGTATATAAGGGCACAGATCCCGACAATAAGCCGCAGCTGAGCGGCGGCAAAAAAATTGACGGCTGGCAGAGGGTAGAAGGAAACATCTGGTCTGCCAAGGTTGGCGATGATATTGATATGGTTCGTCAGCTGTATATTAACGAGTTTCCTGCAAGAATTGCGCGCAGTAAATATTTATATAACGGCACAAGAGCCTATGTTGACCCTATGACAGAGTTTGAACAGGACGGTTTTTACATTCCCAAAAAGAATTTTCCCGTGCTGAGCCGTACCGGGGATGTGGAATTTTTATTCCCGTTTATGTGGTGCCTGCACCATTTCCCCGCAAAGGGAATTGAAGACGCAGGTGACGAGTGGCTGGTTAAATACGATCAGCCGTATTACGGAAGATATCTTCAGGGCGCTGCCTCTCACTCCACACCTACGGCCGGTATTGCGCTGTATGTCAGCAATGCGCCGGAGCTGATGGACGAACCGGGGGAATTTTATTTTGACAGAAAAACAAAAACGGTTTACTACTATGCCTATGAAGAAGAGGACATGACAAAGGCCGAGGTCTACACGCCCTGTACAGCCAATCTTATCAAGGTGCAAGGCAGCAGCAAAAGCGATAAGGTATTAAACCTTACGTTTGACAATCTCGATATACGTCTTGGGTCGTGGAATGATATTGCAAGAACGGGACTGTTCACGGGACAGGGCGATTCAAAAATTCCGCCGGATGCCGAGAATCCTACGGGCACGCAGACATGGTGGGAGGATATGGTACCTGCGCAAATGGAAATGAACTTTGCGGACAACATAGCTGTCACCAATTGTACGTTTTTAAACCATGGCTCTACGGCTCTTGCAATGCGTCATAATGTGACCGATTCTAAGGTAGAGGGCAACGTTTTCCGCGATCTTGCCGGTTCTGCCATTGTGATAGGCCATGAGGACTATGAAAAAGATGTAAACACCGTTGAAGATCTCAGCAGACATATCAGCGTTAACAATAACGTCATCAGAAGAATCGGACACGACTATATGAATTCTATCGGTATTATGATTTTTTATGCCAACTCGATTGAGGTTATGCATAATGACTTGAAATACCTGCCCTATTCAGGCATTTCTGTCGGTTGGGGCTGGGGTTCGGCTCTGTCTGTTTCGCTTAAATGCGGTGAACACAATATTGCCGACAATCGGATTGATTATACAAGCATGGCCGTATATGACGGCGGCTCTATTTATACGCTGAGCGAAATGAAGGGTATGTATATTCAAGGCAACTATATGTCGAACAGCAAAGACTCGGGCGGTATTTATTTTGACCAGGGTTCAAAAAGCATTGTGGCAAGAGATAATGTGTTTGAAAACAATCAAAAAAATACCTTCTATTCCGGTAATTTAATTGATACAATTTACCGCAATTACGCAAATTATGTCGATTACAGCGACTCCAGGCCGTGGAACGGCAAAGCGGTTACCGAAAAGCCGATTCGCACCGAAGGTGACAATTGGGGGCCGGAGGCAAGAGCCATTATGGCAAATGCAGGCTTGCAGCAGGACTATAAGGCTTTGTTAAACGGCGAAAAAATTGAGCATCCCCGATGGAGAAAGATGTCTATAGAGGTGCTCAACCGCGATTCCTTTACAAGTAAAACACGTTTTGTCATTCATGCATCGAACTGGATGGATGGCGGCGAAGGGGTTGCGTTCCATGAAATCAACGGTGAGCAGCCGGAGGACTATGGCAGAAAGGACAGCTTTATCGGCAACACCTACGAGGGCGAGTGGATTAAATATAAGGCCAATATTGCCGTGGCAGGCAATTACGGCATTGATATTTACTATGCTTTGCAGCTTGGCGGAGGCGAGGCCAATTTAACTTCGTCAACAGCCGTTACTGTCTATATTGACGGGGTTATGCTGGGAGAAACAATACCTCTTGAAGATACGGGCAGCTGGAACTCGTATCTTGCCAAAACGGTTGGAGATATAGAACTGAGTGAAGGTGAGCACGAAATAAAAGTAGAGTTTACCAAGGGAGCATTCGCTTTCGGCAGGCTGCAATTTTCAAATCTGGATGCACCGGGCAGCGACCTCGATTATGACGATGGGGTTTTGTTTAAACTGCCCGAATAAGGAGGATAGGGATGAAAAAGTTATTAGCTGTACTATTTATAGCAACCATGCTTCTTGGTTCTGTTACCGTATCGGCAGCTGTTGATATAGTGGTTAAAGCCAATACGTATACCGAGACGTCAAATCCGCAAAGTACGTCTAACTGGGGCAGTATATCCTTTGCAAACTGTGTTCTTACGTACACGGTAACAGCACCCGAATCGGGCGTTTACCTTATAAAGCCCACATTTGGTACGTATAGGGGTGATCCTACGGTCATTTCTTTAGAGGTTAACGGCGCTTCTCTCGGCACCTACAATGTAAGCCCTACAGACAGCGCACCAAACTTCAGCGCGATGAAGGAGTATGAACTTGCCTATGCCACCTTACAGGCCGGGAATAACACCTTTAAGATTGGCTGTACCCATAACATATATATGCAGCAGGTTACCTTCAGCAAGGTCGATAGCGGTATGGCCGGAAAGAGAGAAACGCTTACCATCGGTTCGGAGGCATTTGCCGAGGGTTCTGTATATCCAAGAGGTACGGATAAAATTGCAGCCGGTTATGATACGGCCATTATGGCCGGAACGACGGGAGATGTAAAGCTTGCCTGCGATGAAGGCGAGGTTGCCGTTTCGGCCGTTCCTGCCAATAAGAATGTTAATATCTATATAAAAGAGACGCTGCAATACAATACCGTTTACACATTAACGCTTGAAAACATTCAAGATATTTACGGCAACGTTTTGGATACGGAAAGCTTTGTGTTTACCACATCCGATGCTTCTGCGGACAGAGGAAACGGCTCTGCTTCGATTGATACGTTTACCATTATATCTGACGATGTGACAGTTACGGGTGTGGCAAAGGGATCGGACGGCATGGGCGTAGCCGGCAGAACGGTTAAGCTGTCTGTTACGCTTCCCGGGCAAGCGCCTATGGAGATGGCAAGCGGCGTATCGGGTGCAGAGGGTGCCTATACCCTTACATGCAATCTTTCGGAGTATGATATCAGCGGCGATGTGACTGCAGCGGTCGAGGCAGAATATGCCGTAAGCCCCGCAACCGAGACATACTGCGATTACGTATCGGCGGCCAACCGCATTGTGATTAACGGCGGACAGTATTCTTCGACAAGCAATGCCGCAAGCACATCACCCAAGGGAAACGGCGGTATGTATTACGGTACCGGCGTGACCATTACGTATAATTTTAAGGCGGTTCGTGAAGGCGGCTTTTTGTTAAGCGGTGTTATGGGCACATACGGCGGCAGACCGATCACGCTTACCATACACCTGGACGGCGCTCACGTTGCGGATTATGTACTGTCTCCTACTGTTTCGGACGGCAGTGTGGGCGGTATGGGTCCTCTTCTTCCTTATGATATTTGCGGCATGTGGCTGACCGCAGGTGAGCACGAGCTGACAATTCATAATGAAGGGACAACGCACTATATTAACAGCCTGACGTTTTTAAAACAGCCGAGCGCCGAGATTGACAGCGTCCGAATCGGCGGCAATGTGTATCGTGAAAACGATACGTATTCCAGGGGTACGGATGTCATCAGCGTATTATACACCAATGACATTGCCGACAACTCCTTTGACGGCATTACGCTTACAGAGCAGGGCGGTCAGACCTCTGTTCCGGTCAGCGTCAGCTTAAATCCTTCTAATGCCAAGGAAATTCGGATTGCCCTTCGGGAAACGCCGGATTATAACAAGTCCTACACGCTGTCTCTTGCAAAGGTCAGGGACGCGTGCGGCTACACGCTTCAGACCAAGACCTTTGATTTTGCCACAAAGTCTATGGATGATGAAAACCCCGGCAGCGGCAGCGCCGTGATTAACAGTTTTTCAATAACAGATGGTATTGCAGCCATCCAAGGTGTTGTAAACAGCTCGCAGGGTGTTGGCATTAAGGGCCGAAAGGTCGATTGGTATCTGACACTGCCGAATGAGACAAAAACACTCGTAGAGTCCGCTGTGTCGGGCACGGATGGCATATTTGACATACGTTATACCTTGCCGGCAGACGATGTGAAAGGCAATGTGCGTTCAACGGTTTGTGCAGAATATGCCGATGAGGCCGTTAAGGATTACTATTATATATCCGGTCAATATATTCTTCCCATCCTTAAAAGCTTAGAATCAACCCAAACATGGGAGGAAGCAAAAGAAATTTTAGAAACCAATCACGGCGTTCTCGGTATCAGCCCCGATACGGATTTGGCAGGGCTTGCCCAAGAGGGATTTTACAGCCATTTTGTCGGTGCGTCCATTTCTTCCACCGATCAGTTCCGCAAATTTTACAGCGCTATGCTTGTGGCGGAAAAAATCAATCAGGCAACCAATGAATCGGCGGTTAAAGCGGCTTTAACGGAAGAAGCCTTAGCGTTGTTTGAAATTGACGCAAACAAGATGACCGTTTTGGAAAACAGCTTGAGCCGCCTTTGCCGAGAGCTTTTGAACGCCGATACAATTCACAGCGAGGAGGAATTTGTTAAAGCATTTGACAATGCTTTTAATAAAGCGCTTGCGGAAAAGGCAAATCTGTCGGATATATCTCTTGCAGAGGACAGCGCTTCGGTAAGAGAAGGGGCAGAAGCAGAGCTTTCTCTTATTGCTGCCGACCCATTTACCAATATTAAAGAATTTAACCTTCGGGCAGAACTGGGCGGTGTGCTTGCAGGCAATGCGGACTATTTGGACTTTACCTCGAGCCTGGGAAGCGTAACGAAACGCGTGGAAGGGAACACAGTTTATATTACGGTTGCAGTGGAGGATATAAGCAGCCAAAATGACACCATAGGCGCTTTATCTTTGGTAAACAGCAAGGCCGGCACGGGAACGGTCACCTTTACGGGCACTGCAACGGGCAATACCGGCACGGCTTATGATGCGCTGCTGGAGGTATCGGAAAAAGCTATGCATGTATCTGTGACAGAGCAGAAGAAAAATTCTGACAGCAGTGCAAGCCGCGGCAGCGGCGGTGGCGGCGGCTCTAAGCCAAAGGGCAGCGTTATCGCGCCGACGGATGATGCCAACACGGAAATAACGACAGTTCAGCAGGAGGTGTTTAGCGATTTATCCGAGGCCGAATGGGCAAAAGAGTATATTATGGGTCTTTATAATATGCAGGCGATTACCAAGCCGGAGGAGGGGAAATTCTATCCAAACAGGGAAATCACAAGGGCAGAATTTATCAAGATAGTGGTATTGGCAAACGATATGTACACCGGCTCAACTACTGTCGTTAACTTTAATGATGTATCGGAGGGCGACTGGTATTATCAGTATGTGAAAGCGGCTGTTAACTTTAGTGTAATCGAAGGTGATGACACAGGCAGCTTTCGACCCAATGACCGGATCACCAGAGAGGATATATGCGTTATACTTTCAAGACTTCAATCTAAGGCAGAAGATACACAGCTTGATGATTTGTTTGCGGATGATGCTTCCATAAGTGCGTATGCCAAGGCTGCGGTTTACGGCATGAAAAAGGCAGGAATCGTTAACGGCTTAGGGAACAACGTGTTTGAACCAAAGGCTAATGCAACCCGTGCGATGGCAGCTAAAATCATTTATGGGATTGCAAAGCAATAAAGGAGGAAAACAATGAAATTATTCACAAAAATTGTAGTCGTGTGTATGACGCTGCTGCTTTTGTGCACATCGGTTTTTGCCTATAGTGAGGGTGTATTGAATTACCTTGAAGCAATTCCGGAGGATGTTACGGACGATACCCTTGTTACAAGAGAACAGCTTGCGTATTCTTTGAGTAAGCTTGCAATGCCGTATGAAAAATCGGAGCCTGTCAATACGAATTTTATTGATGTTACGGCAGAAAACAAGTATTCCGGCTATATTCGGTCCATTTCCGATTTGGGTGTTATGACGGGTAACGGGGACGGATATTTCCGTCCCAAGGAGCCTGTCAGCATTGCGGCCTTATCTAAAACCTTGATCACGCTTTTGGGATATGATAAAATTGCCGAGCGCAAGGGCGGATGGCCGAACGGCTATGTAGCGGTAGCCAATACGCTTACATTATACAAAAACGCAGACGCGGCAGAGGAGAATGTGTCTTACGGCAATTTAAAGGTCATTCTCACCAATTTTTTGGAGATTAAAGTGCCCGAAGAAGTGATCTATCATAATGACGGCCGATATGATTCGTATATTACAGACTTACAAAGCAATATGGTGTATGCAAACAAATATCTCGATTTGTATAAGTACGAAGGGGTTATTTCGGACATTCAATACGAAAGCGGAGAGGCAAAGGTCACCTTTACAAAACAGGGCAAAAACAGCAAGTATAAAGAAGGGGATGTTAAATCCTTTACGGTGGATGGAAATGTGAACATAGCAGCCTATGAAAACATTCCCGTATCCGTGGTTCTTTACAACGATGAGGTGATTGTGGATGTTTCCCTGCAAAAAGGCATTCATATCCGATACGGCGTTGTCGATTCGGTCAATCACGAGACGGAGGATGTGTCCTACGGGACATCTTACCTTAAAGCCATTACGTTAAAGGACGATGAGAACGACTACACGCTGAGCGAAAACTGCATTTTTACTTATAACTGCGAAAGCTTTGCAGGTAAAATAAAGCTTATGGACAGATATATTAAAATTGCGGAAAAAGACGAGGAGATTCTCTCGCTGACCACCTGGGATTTGACGGATGGCGGCTTGATTGCCGGAACAGGAGGCGCTTACCTTAATTATACGGCAGGCAATAACGAAAAACGGCTTGACGGCATTACGGACGTTTTGGAAAGCACGGTTATCATTGACGGAGAAGCCAGGGGCTATAAAGAACTGAAGGCAGGCATGGCATTTTCGTATTACCGGGATACGGACAGAAAAATATTGGTGATTGCCGCAAGCGAAAGACAGATGACAGACGTTTTGGGCGGCGTGAACACATCGGACAATACCTTGTATCTGGGCGAATCGGAGGTACCGTATGCAAGCGATATTTACTGTTCTGTCGATGGCAAAAGCTATACAAGCGGCGCAGAGAAGCTGACGGAGCTTTGCGGCACGGATGTAACATTAATCCTTGATATTTACGGAACCGCACGGTATGCCGTAAGCTATTACGGTCAGACAAAAAGCAACAAGTTTACCGGCTATCTTATGGGCTTTAAGGATGCAGAGGGTCTTAAGGACGCAAGCGTTAAAATAGCCAATGTAGACGAAGCGGCTCCGGCGGCTAAGGTGTACGGATTAAGCAAAAAAATAGCCTATCATGATGGGCTGACTGCCGATGCGGTTAAGGCATCCGTGGGTACAACGGATGGTTCCGCGCTCTATGAAATAGAGGTTTCGGCAAGCGGTGATGTTAAGTCCTTCGGTAAGCTCAAAGAATATGAGGGCTTTGAGGGGCAAATCTGGTCAGGCGGTTACGGAAGCTTTATTGACGACGGTTCTCCTTACCTTGTCGTAAACCGTAAAAAGCTTTATATTTCCAGAAGCACGCCCACGCTTTGTATTGATGAAAACAGCGGTGAGACTAAGTTTTACAGAATTTCGTACGGCAGCCTTGTCGGAAAGGAATGTAACAATAAAATATCGCTTAAGTTTTATGGGTATGAGGATAACCCGGAGCTTAAAATGATAGTTATGTTGGGCGACACCAGCGTGGTATCCGGTAATTCGGGTATGGGCAGAGTGGAAAGCGTAGGATATACAACTGATGCAAACGGTGAGGAAGTGCGTTCGGTAAGGGTTAACGGCAAGACGTATTGCTTAGCCGATACCTCGCCGGTTACGCCGGCAACCGGGGACTTTGCCTCTTATACGGTAAGCCTGTTTGAGAATGATACAATTGTGGTTGACGATGCAATTAATTTAAAGGACGATTTGAAAAACTGGGACGGTAAAGCTTATGGCAAAACTGTATTTATGTACGGCCGTATCCAAAAATCAGATAAGCTTAAGGTCGTATTGGAAGGGAATGTTGACGGAAGCCATTGTTATTATTATGACGGCCAGGCGATTAAATTTTATGGGGTAACGAAGAACGGAAGGCTTCTTACGCTTTCTTATATGGATTTAGAGCCGGGCATGGAGGTCGTAATCGGCATAGAAACAGCTACCAACGGCGGACAATCCATCACCAGCGTTTTTGTTAAGAAAGATTAATTAATCACTCGGTTATAGCGCAAGGGGAGAATTTCGTTACCGATGTATGCTGTTCATATGAAATGATACAAATGAAATGCGAAGGGAGGGATATACGCTCGGCGAAGCGGCACGGCGGCTGCTTTACTTTCCGTTTGGTATGCAATAAAAAATACAAAATAAGGAGAGATGAATATGAAAAAAATAATTGGTATTGTTTTGTCCGGTCTGTTGCTTTTGGGTTGTTTGCCGGTTTCTGTGTTTGCAGCGGCAGAGTTTACGCCTCAGACCAATGCGGTCGATCTTAGGGTGGGTATTTTAGGCGATACTCACGTAGGCAGTACAAGCGCCGCAGCATATCCGTTTTTTCAGGATAATGTGAATGACCTTGTTGCTTTGGGCGAAAATCAGCTGGATGGCCTTGTCCTTTCGGGCGATATTATTTATCAGCCTGCAAGCTATGATGAAAATAACTATGACGCCGTTTTGGGCGTTTTAAATCAGGCAGGTCTTTTAAATAAGCCGTTTGTATGGGCAATGGGCAATCATGAATATCCGCTGCTTTCTAAGGATGAAACACTTCTTGCAAAAAGCAGAACGCTGTTTACGCAAAAAACAGGTCAGGATGTTCGGCAGCATGTTAAAATGAACGGCATCAGCTTTATTGCTGCTGCGGCAGATGATTATTACGGAAAGGTATCGGCTGAAACAGAAGCATGGCTTAAAGACGAAATTGAAGCATCTATTGCGGCAGACAGCAGTAACGCCGTAAACGGTGCATTTGAAGAAGGGGTTGTACCCAACAGCGCCAAACCGGTGTTCCTTACGCTGCATCATCCTGTCAGCCATACAATTTTTGACTTAGATGATACAAATTATACCCAAGGGTTTGTGAATTATTTAAAATCCAGACCGCAGGTTATTTTGCTGACGGGGCATATGCATATGCCTGCCGAACTGCCCGCAACCATGTGGCAGGACGGGTTCAGCGCATTTCAGGTGCCGCATTCCTCCGGCGGAAATCTGGAGCTTCCGGATATGAGCAATGAAATAGGGCCTTCCGACGTACATCAGGGCGCTATGCTGGAAGTGAAAGACAACGTTGTCAGTATTTATAAGTTTAACACAGTGACAAATGAATTTATCGGTCGTCCGTGGGTGATTGATATTCCTGCGATTGTTGCCGATCAAACAGACTCAAATGCAGAGAACGATAACGACCATTACCTCTATTCTCCCGATAAAAGAGAAAACGGCAACGTGCCCTCCTTCCCGGCCGATACAGCGCCGAGTGTGGAAATAAACGGCTGCTCTGTAAGAGTGAAATGGCCTCACAATGCTGTTCCGGGCACCGAAACGCCGAATCAGCAGGACAATTTTGTCAGAGGCTACAAGGTGGAAATTTGCGACAGCGCCGGTACGGTCATCACCTCAAAGATACGTCAGGCCGATTTTTACTATACGGAAAGCAGGGTTTCAAATTATGAATCCACTTTTGGGCTTTCTTATGATACGGAATATGTTGTCAACGTATATCCCATGAGCGGTCTGGGTCTTTTGGGAACGCCGATTTCAAAGTCAATCAAAACAGAAGCGGATACGGTTCCGGCAGGTGCAACGCGCTATGAGGTTGAAAATTATGTCGGCTCCGACTATCCCAATGACGTGACACCCAATGTTAAAGCCAGCGGCGGCAAGCTTGCCGGCAGCGAGTGGGTAGGCAGCGGCAACTTAACCATTACCGTTCCGATTACAATAGAAGCTGACGGTATTTACAATTTAACCTATGCCATGGGAGAACAAACCAGCAGCAATGTCAGCGCCATTACCGTTAAGCTCGATGGCAGCACGATTGGTACAAACGGCAGTTCTTATGCCCAAAACATCTCTAACCTGGAAACGTATCCGTGGAACTATACGCCGATGCGGCTGTATGAAAACAAAAACTGTGTTCTGGCGGCCGGCGACCATACGGTTACATTTGAAATTGCGGGCGTTTCGGCCTCGTATAACGCAAGAAAATATTTTATAGATTATTTTCAGGTAGCATTTCCCGAGGGGCAGACACTTACGGCAAACGAACCGCTTACGCTGGAGCTGGAGGACTTCTCGCCGAATCAATCCTGGGTCAAGGACTCTAAAGATGCGAGCGGCGGCAAAATTATGAGCTCAAGTTGGACGAATGCCGATCCGGACTTGTATATTCCCGTTAAAATCAGCGATGCGGGTTACTATGATGTAGAGTATGTGGTTGGCAAAACAAAGGCGCCTGCTTCATACAATCAGCTTAATGTTGCAATTTTGGACAGTAACAAAACCACAACGCTTCATTCGCTTGGCAATAACCTTTCGGGCAATGATAATACATTTACGGAAAAGGCATATGAAAACAGCTATGATTCTATGCCGATGATTCGGAACAAATACTCTAAATTGTGGCTGGATGAAGGGCTTGTATACGTTAATGTGGATGTTTTGGTATTTACCTACGGTGACGGCTCGATTAACCACAGTAAATTTAACCTTGACTACTTTAAGTTTACGCCGGTTGCGGATACAAGAGTGACGATATCTTCCGGTGCACCCACAACCTTTGAGTTTGAAAAATTTATCCCGATTGAAGGGCAAACCACTTTCATGGAAGACAGCGGCGCTTCCGGCGGCGGTTATATTTATAACGGCTGGATCAGCACGGCCACATATAATATTCCGATTACGGTTGAACAGAGCGGATATTTTGACATTGAATATGTGCTTGGCAAAAAAAAGAGCAATGACCACAGCGCCTGGACTTTAAAAATCGGGGATTGGGTCATCGGTTCCTCTTCCGATTCGGACACCATAGACAGAGGCTCTTACACAACCGAAGCGTATGCGGCCAATCCGCTGTCTAAGTTCCGCGAAAACGGTGTATGGCTGGAAAAAGGCAACTACATTCTTGTTTTTGACGTGGACAAAATGAATAACGGCGCCGGCAACCATTGCACCTTTGTTGCGGACTATATGAAGTTTACGCCCAAGGCTATGCCAAAGCTGAACGCTAAAGGGGCTTTGGTTGTAGAATATGAAGATTATGCGGTATCCAACAGCGATGTAAAAGATGACGCTGCCGCTTCGGGCGGAAAATTCGTAACAAACGGATACAGCTACAGTAACCAGTCCGCAGCAAACAAAATAATGGTAGAGGATGCGGGATATTACACCTTTGAGGTTGTTATGGGACGGACAACTGCTCCACAGTCTTACCCCCTGAACTATTTAATGCTCGACGGTGAGACATATCTTGCCTATAACAATTCATACGCAAATGCCGAAGATTTATCATCACAATACAAAAATTATGGCCCATATGATGCAAATGTCTTGGGAATGTGGCGATACTCATACAATCAGCCTATCTGGCTGGATAAGGGTGTTCATATCATTTCCACACACCTGAACAGCATGGGACCAGACCAAGTCAGAAGATACAATTTGGATTACTTTGCATTAACACCTGCCGAGGGTATGACGGTTAGCGGCAGCAGTGTTGCCGTTACGGGCGCATATGAGCAGGCTGTCAGCGGAACGGCTGTTCTGGCGCTTTATAACGGAGCGAAGCTGGTTTCCTTTAAAACGGCTGAGGTCAGCAATACTAAGGCCGTCACGGTAGCAACAACCGAGGATAGAGCCTTTACCGTTGCAAAGCTCTTTGTTTTGAACAGCTTCCGGGATATGAAGCCCGTTGGTGCAGTTAAGGTATTTGAAAAATAAAACATAATCATACGCAGGCTGTGATTCATCCGGCATGCCTGCGTATCGGCTGAAAAAGAGCGAAGACAGCTTCGCTCTCAGACTGTCGAAAAACTATATTACCATCCAACTGGGGGAGTTGTCAGAAGGGGATCCCCCTCTGACTTAAAAATGCGGTTTTCGCGGGCGTGTACCGCAAAAACCGCTCCTATAAAGGGCTGGCGCGGTGAGCGCCGCGCGAGCGAAAGCTCTCGAAGAGAGATTTCGACTTGAAGCGTGTCGACTTTTTCGACACGCTCAGAGCGAAGACAGCTTCGCTCTTTTTCTAAAAAACATATTACGGATAAAACAATGTAAAACGGTATCTCAAAAAGGAGTCAAACTATGTTTAACGATGAAAAAGTCCGGGAAATAAGAAACAGGATATTTAACCTGGTTCACTTTGTATATGACGGAACGATTGAGGTTGTTGATTTTAACGGAGTCAAGGTTACGGCAAACGGCGACTGCGTAACGCTCGGCGCTTCGTCACCGAATGAGCTTGCCAGAGCATTCTTTTTGTTTGCAATGGAAAAAGCTGCGGGAAAAAGCAATATTGACATTGTTCAAAAACCTGTTTTTGACAGGCTTGGTGTTATGCTCTCGGTGCAATATCCCATGAAGCCGGAGGCGGTTGTCAATTATATGGAGATTATGGCAGCGCTGGGATATAACTATTTGCTTATGTATATGGAAACAAGCTACGAGGTTAAAGCTTATCCGTTCTTTGGTTATATGCGCGGCAGATACACGCCGGAAGAATTGAAATATATTGACAACGAGGGTGCAAAACTCGGCATAGAGGTCATTCCTTGTATTCAAACCTTCGGACATATGACGGATTATCTGCGCTGGCCTGCGGCCACGGCAGTTAAAGACAATGCGGAGTGTCTTCTTGCCGACTGTGAGGAAACCTATACATTTATCGAGGCGATGATTTCGACAGTCAGCAGCATATTCAAAAGCCGCAGAATTCATATAGGCTTTGACGAAACGCGCGGCATGGGACTCGGAAGGTATTTAATCAATCATGATTATCCCGACAGAACCGAGCTGTTTTGCAGACATCTTGACAGAGTTAAGGCAATTTGCGAAAAATATAGTCTTAGCCCCCTTATGTGGAGTGACATGCCCTTCCGCCTGGGCGGAGACGGCTATTCGGATGAATACGATGCCAAGAGTGTGATTCCGCCGAGAGTTTCTGAGGCAACGGCCAATGTCGGTATGTGCTTTTGGGATTATTATAATGTGGAATATGAGCCGTATGATAAAACCCTTAAAAGACATTTGGAACTGTTTCCCGATTCGGACATCATTTTTTCGGGCGCTTCGTGGGTGCTGGATAACCACATTATGAATATGCCGCATACTTTAAGAGCCACCATTCCCGCACTGGAGGCGTGCATTGACAATCATATCCGGGATGTTAACGCCACAATATGGGGCAATGCAGGCAATACCAATCTTGAACAGAGCCTGCCGGGGCTTGCGATATTCAGCGAGTATTGTTATATGGGTAAACAGTGTACAAAGGATGATATATATAAAGTGTCGGAATTTGCAACCGGCTTGTCACGAAGATATATTGAAGCCATTTCAGAATTTCATCTGGGCTACAAAAATTCTCTTAAACTTGGCTCAAGGCTCATTTGGTGTGATGTGTTATTTGAACTGATGCGCTTTAACCTTGATTATGCCCGGGCAAAGGAAAGGCTGCAAAAGGCATTGGATATTATTAATGAAGAAAAGGGAAATTATATTTGCCCGAAAGAATATGCGCAAGTGGTGTTTAAAATTGCAATCATGAAATGTGATGTTTTGGGCGGACTGCGGAAGGCCTACAAGTCCGGCGATACGGACTTTATGCAAAAAACAGCGGATGAATATATACCGGCACTTATACCGCTGTATGAAAAACTGAGCGAATATAGGACATCGCTTTGGATGATGGGGACAAAGCCCTTTGGTGTAGAAAGGCTGCAAATTCAATATGCAGGCATCATTGCAAGACTTAAGTTTGCACAGAGCAGAATTAAAGACTATCTTGCAGGCACAATCAGTCAAATTGAAGAACTGGAGCAGGAAATTCTTGATGAAGGATATGTGGATTGGCTGGATGACAGTGATCACTATATCTCGTAAAAAGGCCGCGGAGGCCGCGTAATCCGACACCCGGATTTTCGTTTATTAAAGGAGGAACTATTGATATGATAACGCTTAGACTGGGCGCGAGACATACGGAGGCACATGAAGCAGCGGCGCTTGCGGAGTCCCTTAAAAAGTTTGACGGCGCTTGTGATAATGTGTGGCTTCAAACGCTGTACGGCTATCCGACGATGGAGGAACACAAGAAGGCCGCGGATAACTTTAAAAAGGCTGCAAAAATTTTTCGTGATGCCGGTATAGAGGTTTCGTTTCAGGTCAGCAATACCATAGGGCACGGAGAATATATGAAATCCAGATCGTTTGCCGGTCTTAAATACCCCGGCAGCAAGGTTCAATATATGGTCGGCCCGGATGCTGTGGTGTCCCCCTATTGTTTTTGCTGGTTTGGGGAACAGTTCAGACAATATATTTATGAATCTGTTCAAATGTATGCCGAGGTGAAGCCGGAAAGCGTATGGATAGATGACGACTTAAGGGGCGGCAATCATGCGCCGGTAGAATACGGGTGTTATTGTGATGACTGTATCGCCAGGTTTAACACTAAATACGGAAGCAATTTCAGCCGTGAGGAGCTTGTTAACGAGATTAACTACGGAGATGTTATATGGCGTGAGCGGTATATAGAGCAAATCCGTCAGGGCATGGCAGAGGTGGCAGCGGTCGTAACAAAGGCGGTACATTCCGTATCGCCGGAAACCGTTATGGCTTATCAGACGGCAAGGGATACAAGCTATACAGGCAGCGATATGAATCATGTATTCGACAAAATGAAGGAGATTACCTCTTATGCGCCGCGTATCCGTCCCGGCGGCGGATTTTATTGCGACAAGGAGCCGCGCGGCATGATTAAAAAGGCCCTGCTGTTAAATTATACAAACAATTATGCCCCGGATTACGTTGTTGAAAAATGGGCCGAGGTGGAAAACACGCCCGACGTCATGTTCGGCAAAAGCATGGAGGGTATGTGTAAGGAATCGTCCCTATACCTGGCATATGGCTGCACAGGCCTTACATATGCCGCCATTATGTCACCGTACGAGCATCTGTCCGAATACGAGCGGATTTTTAAATGGCTTTCGCTGTATCGCCCTTTTTGGGAAAAGATTGCGGCGCATAACAGAAACACCTCCTGTTCCGGCGTATGCGTGTATCCGACAAAGGACGGCCATAAAAAACCGCTGTCAAAGGGTCAAGAGGCATTTTCCTGGTGCACGGCCTTTCCGTACAGAGGCAAGGAATTGGCAACGTGCGGTATACCTATATCTCATGATGCGCAAAATGCCCGTGTATACATGATTGATTCTGAAATGGCAGATTATTTGAGTGACGAGGATATAGAATTTTTGCTTGCGCATCCTGTTGTAACAGACGGCCATGCCGTGCAAAAGCTGCTGGACAGGGGCTACGGAAACAGGATTCCTTTAACAATCGGAGACGTCAAGAGCGATAATGTTGCAGAACATTTTTCATCTCATGCCGTTTGCGGAAAATATGCCGGGGATCACTGGGAGGAAAGCTTTTTTTCGGGCGTATCCATGAAGCCCTGTACCGTTACCGGCGGAGAACCGCTGGGCGAATTTGCGGATAACATAACACAAGAAAAATGCGGCCAAACAGGCTCTATATGCCAAACGTTTGATGCTGACGGCAATCCCTTGTCTAAATGGGCTGTTTTCGGCTATTGCGTTTGGAAAGATGTGATAAGCTCGGGTAAGCGCTATCAGATTCTTCATGCAATTGACGCGGTGTCGAATCATTCTTTACCTGCCATACTGGAAAATAACGACCAAATGGTTGTGATTCCGAGAGCCGACAAAAACGGCAAAACCGTCAGCGTGGCGCTTATGAGCTGCTGCATCAGTGAGTCGGAAGAACTCGTTTTGAAGGTTCGTAACCCCATAGGCAATACCTTCAGTTATATAAAGGCCAAGGGTGCGGTTATGAAGGCAGCTGCCGAACAGAAAGAAAATGAATGGATTGTTAAGCTTCCTTCCGTCGGTCCATGGGAGATGATTGTTTTACTGATCGAGCCGTAATCGTATATGACCTCCGATACGAGAGTATATGGAGAGTGCGTGCGGCAGAGCAGCTGCATACGAGTATATGCTTGCAGGCTTGGAAAACAGTACTGATATGAAAGAGGTGACATTGCAGATGAAAAGGATGATTTCTGTTTTTATTGTATGGCTCTGCCTGACCAATGTATTTTTGTTCCGTGCTTCGGCAGCCGGCAGTGTTCATGACTTATCTGTCATAAGTGAATTTGATGCGCAAACACAAGCATC
>UQYH01000024.1 GCA_900545185.1 uncultured Eubacteriales bacterium
CTCATTACCCCGGCACCCTTTACCGTCATTAAAGCTTGACTGTTTTTTATATTTTGCCGTAATCCAGTGCAAATTGACTAAGTGCAATCATACCTGTTTTCAGACCGTTTTCGTCGATGGTGAAATTCGAACTGTGAAGCGGCTGCACCGCACTGATGGCAGGGTTGCCCATGCCGTAATTGATAAAGCACGAGGGGACATAATGCCCGAAATAGGCAAAATCCTCTCCTGCCATGGACGGCTCTGTGCCCTCTACCACATTTTCTGCTCCCAAAATTCTCTCTGCACTGGCGCGGAATGCATCTGTCATGCCCTTATCATTCACAAGCGGCGGATAACGGAAGGTGTAGTGAAAATCGCATTGTGCACCGTATGCCTCACCGATTTTTTCCGCAATTTCCTTCATTTTGTCTGCCAACTCCCGACGTACCGTTTCGTTAAAAACGCGCACGGTTCCGCCAATCTCCGCACTGTCCGGAATGATGTTAAAGCAGGTGCCTGCTTTAAAAATCGTGACCGAAATAAGGTGCTTTTCAAGCGGTGTAATGCAGTGTGCCGACAGCGCATCCCAGCCTTTCATAATCTCGGCAGCTACCATAATCGGGTTAATGCATTGGTGCGGATAAGCACCGTGGCCGCCTTTTCCGTGCACAATCAGCTTAAAATCATCCGGTGCGGCCATCATTTCGCCGTATTTAATCAGCACCTTGCCGGCCGGCACACTGTTCATCACATGGCCGCCGACAGCCGCATCCACATGCGGATTTTCTAAAATGCCGGCTCGAATCATCGGCTCTGCACCGCCTTCAACCTCTTCTGCCGGCTGAAAAATCAATTTAATATTACAGGCAAGAAACGATTGCATACGCTTTAAAATCATGGCCGTGCCCAAAACAATGGCCATGTGCGCGTCATGTCCGCAGGCATGCATTACCCCGTCACGCTTCGATTTAAAATCGCAGTCATTTTCTTCCTGCATGGGCAGCGCATCCATATCGGCACGAATCAGCAAGGTTTTGGTCGCGCCGGGCACTTCAATCAGCCCCACCACACCTGTTTCGGCAACATGATTTTGGTAAGGAATCCCCATTTTTTCAAGCTCGCTGCATATCAGTTCTGCGGTTTGCACCTCGTCAAAGCCCAGTTCGGGATTTTGATGCAAGCGGCGGCGAATCGAAACAACACTTTCAAAATATTCTTCTGCAATCTGTTTAACGTCCACGCTAGTGCCTCCCTCTTAATAAATCCGCATTACGCCGGCAACCTTGCCCAAAATGCGCACATCACGCACCAAAATAGGCGAAAGCGCGTCATTTTCGGGTTGCAGACGAATGTACCCATCCTCACGGTAAAATGTTTTCACCGTAGCCGAATCATCCAAAAGCGCCACAACAATATCACCGTTATCGGCTGTATTTTGCTGCATGACGATGACATAATCACCGCTTAAAATACCGGCGTCAATCATGCTGTCGCCCTTAACCTTTAACATAAAAACATCCTTATTATGGGCAAACACCATGGGCAGCGGAAACGTATCCATCACGTTTTCCTCGGCAAGGATCGGCGTACCGGCTGCAACCGTACCCAAAACCGGTACGGAAAGATATTCGGCAACCGATGTTTCCGGCACGGGTTCGGGCTGTGTTTCTACCAAACGAATGGCACGGGTTTTAGAGCCGTCCTTCACCAAAAGGCCTTTATCCTCCAGCTTTTTTAAGTATGTATGCACCGTAGACGGCGAATTAAGACCTACGGCCGCACAAATTTCACGAATTGAGGGCGGATACCCCACCTCATGTACCTGACGGTTAATAAAATCAAGAATTTGCTGTTCGCGATTCACTCTCGGCATATGCATTTCCTTCCTTATAACATATCGGCAGCATATGTTTCTACCTGAAATTCGCTGCTGCTTTCATCAAAATCACAATATTGAATACAAAAATATTCTGTACAACACTTATTGTATCACATTTTACCGCAAAAATCAAACGTTTGTTCTGATTTTTTTTGATTTTTTTGCTTCATTGCTCCGTTTCGCATCACAAACCACGTAAAACGCCTTGCGCTTTCAGTGAATTTGTTGTATAATAAAATCAAGTTTTTAATGATAAAGGGTGATAGTATGACAAAAAAAGACAAAATACCTGTCATTAAAGCATATTTTGATAAGGTTTATGCAAACGCCGATTGCACCCTGCAATATCGGGATCCCTTTCAGCTGTTGGTTGCCACGCAGCTTGCCGCGCAATGCACCGATGCACGTGTGAATTTGGTAACGCCCGGCTTGTTTGCCAAGTTTCCCGATGTCCGCGCGTTTGCCGAGGCCGACCAAATTGAAATGGAAGAAGCCATTAAATCGACCGGCTTTTATCATAACAAAGCGCGCAACCTAATCGCCTGCGCGCAAAAGCTTTTAACGGATTTCGGCGGTGTTGTGCCCCAAACCATGGAGGAACTGACATCTCTCCCCGGTGTGGGACGTAAAACGGCCAATTTGCTGCTGGGGGACGCTTTCGGCAAGCCTGCCATTGTGGTGGATACGCACTGCAAGCGTATATGCGCCCGATTGGGACTGACGAAAAACACAGACCCTGCCAAGGTAGAGGCTGACCTGCGCAAAATCGTACCGCCGGAGATCGGCAGCGATTTTTGCCATCAACTGGTCTATCACGGCCGCAGCCGCTGCATGGCACGCGCACCCAAATGTACGCTTTGTGATTTGCGCGACATTTGCGAATTTTACAAAAAGAATACGCCAAAGAATAAGAACAAAAGCGCTGTAAAGGAGCCATCAACTTGAAAACCAGACTGGATATTGTTTTAACCGAAAAAAAACTGGCCGAAAGCCGAGAAAAGGCCAAGGCTATTATCATGACAGGCATTGTCTATGTGGATAATCAAAAATGTGACAAGCCGGGTACGCTGATTGCCCCCGAACAAACTGTTGAGGTGCGCGGCAAAACACTGCCTTACGTCAGTCGCGGCGGCTTAAAGCTGGAAAAGGCACAAAAGGTTTTTTCCCTTGATTTTACTGATTGGATTTGCATGGATACCGGCGCATCAACCGGCGGTTTTACCGATGTTATGCTGCAAGGCGGCGCCAAAAAGGTGTATGCTGTGGATGTCGGCTACGGTCAATTGGCCTGGAAGCTGAGAAACGATCCGCGTGTTGTGAATTTAGAGCGCACCAATATTCGTTATGTGACAGAAGAACAAGTGCCAGATGCACTGGATTTTGCTTCGGCCGATGTGTCGTTTATCTCACTGTATCACGTTATCCCGGTCATCCATCGGCTTTTAAAGGAGGACGGCCTTGCCGTTCTTTTAATTAAACCGCAGTTTGAAGCCGGACGGGAAAAGGTCGGCAAAAAGGGCGTTGTGCGTGACCCTGCCGTGCACATTGAGGTTGTGGAAAAAATTATGAACCTTGCCGCAGAACAGGGCTTTGGTATTTTGGGGCTGGACTACTCGCCCGTAAAGGGTCCGGAGGGAAATATTGAATATTTAATTTATTTAAAAAAGGACGGCGTTTCGCAAACCGAATTACCGACCGCCGCCGAAATTGTTGCAAAAGCACATGAGGCATTAGACTAAAAACAGGGGACGTAAAAATACAAAACAGGAGCTTTAAAAAAAGCCCCTGTTTTTGCATTTCATTAACTTTATAATCCCAACAATGCCTCTGCATTCCGATGCAATATTTTTTCTTTCAGTTCCTCCGGCAGCGCTGCTTTACGGATGCCTTCAATCTCCGTTGCAAAGTCGCCCCACGGACAATCGGTTGCAAATAAAATTTTATTTGGGTTGTGCGTTTGTAAAACGGTCAGTCTTTCTTCTTCCGTTATATACCCCAAAGAACAAGATGTGTCAATATACACATCGCGTCCGATAACATGCTCCAGCGCACGCTGCGGCATCGTAAAGCCTGCCATATGCGCAAACACAACCTTTTCACCCGAAAACAAGCCCAGTGTGCGGCCGATAGCTTCTGGCGTTGCATGCACGGGTTCCGGCAAGCCGTAATCCAGTCCCGAATGAAACAACAAAATAAATCCGCGTTTTAAAATTGCCTCGTACAACGGCTGCATAGCCGGATCATCAATAAAAAAGCATTGATAATCAGGGTGCAGCTTAATGCCGCTGATACCTGCTGCAAGCAATCTGTCCAGCTCCGCTTCATAGTCCGGTGCCTGCGGATGCACACTGCCGAACGATATCACCTCCGGGCGCTCGTTGCTTTCGATGGCAAAGCTGTTAACATTGTGCATTTGTTTTGGGTTGGTTGCGATGTTTTGGTGAACGATTTTTGTCACACCGGCTGCCTTCATCCGTTCAAGTGTAGAGATAAGCGTTCCGTCCGTATACGGCGGAAGCCCAGCGTGCTCGGCCAAAAGCGGAATGGTTCTCGGCGCCAGCTTGTCCGGGAACATATGTACATGAAAATCTATGACCATGCTTGGTTAACCTCCGAAAAATTTGCAGAATCAGCCTATTCAATCGGGTATTTCGCTGCAAATTCACGATAATACTGCAAATAAAGTTCCGGGTTTTGCTTTTGAAATTCCTTAATATCCTTATGGGGGTCAAAACTGCCCTGGCTCTGCATCAGCTGTTCCGTCCGATTTGCAATATTTGCACTGTGATCGGCAATACGCTCTAGGTTACCGATTAAATCCAAAAAGACAATGGCTGCGTCAAAATTACAATTTTGATTGCTCAGACGTTCAACATGACGGTCACGCAGATTGCGGCGGATGTCGTCAATCACGTTTTCATAGGTCTGTATGCGGTGCGCCAGTTCCAGATCACGCTCCCGGTAGCAGCGCAGCGCGCTGGTCAGCATATCATCGACCGCTTCCATCAGCGTTTTCAGCTCCTGCCATGCCTGATCGGAGAATTTAACCTGTTCTTTTTGAGCACGCTCTGCCGCTTTAAACATATTTTGGCAACGGTCGCCCACGCGTTCAATATCAATTAAAATATGAAACAGACTGGACGTTACCTTAGCGTCACTCTCCGTTAAATCTTCATCCACAATCTGCATTAAATAACGCGTAATTTTCGATTCCAGTTCATCAATCCGATTTTCGTTGGCCAAAACCTTGTCTTGCGTTGTAATGTCCCCGTTCAGCACGGCGTTACGGCTTAAACGATAGTTTTCAACCGCCAGAGCCGCCATATTCATCGTCTCACGGTTGGCCTGTGCAACAGCCAGACCGGGCGTGCTTAAAAAGCGCGAATCGAGTGTTGTGGTTTTGGGTTTCACGGTTTCCTTATCGCTCACCACTATGTTAACAAGCTTAACCAAAAGACCGGAAAACGGAATGAGCAATATGGTATTGGTAATGTTAAAAAGAAGGTGAAAATTAGCAATACCGGCTTTGTTAATCGCTTCATTCCAAAACGGTATAAATCGTTGCAGCGGATACAAAACCACCATACAAATAATCATACCGATGATATTAAAAAACAAGTGAAGAAAAGCAGCGCGCTTGGCGTTTTTAGAAGCGCCGACGCTGGATAAAAGCGCCGTTACGCAGCTGCCGATGTTTTGCCCCAAAATAATGGGCATGGCCGCCGCAAAGGTTACGCTGCCCGTTGAGGTGGCCGCCTGCAAAATACCGACGGATGCGCTGCTGCTTTGGATGATGGCCGTAACGGCAAAGCCTGCCAAAATACCCAGGATAGGATTGGAAAGCGTTTCAAACACCCGTCTGAACTGTTCCAGTTCACGCAACGGATCGGCTGCGCGCTCCATCATATTCATGCCGATAAACAGCATGCCGAAGCCGGATAAAATACTGCCGGCCGTGATATAACTTTTCTTTTGGCACAAAAGAATCATAAAGGCGCCCGCGCAGATTAAAATCGGCGCAAAGTTGGCAGGCTTTAAACATTCCAAATACCAAGCATTGCCGCTGATATCCGAAAGGCTTAAAAGCTGCGCCGTCACCGTTGTACCGATGTTGGCACCCATAATAACGCCCACGGCCTGGGAAAGCTTCATAATCCCCGAGTTAATAAAACCAATCACCATAACCGTTGTGGCGCCGCTGCTTTGAATCAGCCCGGTTACAACCGCACCGGCCAAAACCCCTTTAAAAATATTTCCGGTCATTCTTTCAATAATATGACTCAGCTTATCTCCGGCCGCACGCTCCAGGCCGTCACCCATCACGTGCATACCGAAAAGGAAGAGACCCATACCACCCATAACCGTTACACAAAGACTGATAATGTCTGTTAACGTAAGCATAATAATCAACCCTTTCTCATTTGCTGCCGAACTCTTTTTAAACGCTGTAAATCAAATCGCTGTAGGTCGGAATCGGCCAAAATTCTTTACCGACAATCGTTTCCAAATAATCCGTATGCTTTCTGATCTCCAGCATATCACTCACCAAAGAGTCTCTTGCAAAGGTTGCCTGTGCAATAAAATCATCACTTAAGCGTTCCATTTTTTCGGTTGCTTTTTCAAGCTTTTTCATAGCCTTATATAATGTCGAAAGACCGCTTGTTACCTTGCGCAAAAGTTCTTCTTCCGGCAGCATGTCACAAGGGATGCCCGTTGCTTTGATGTGATTAATGCTTTGAGAAACGCTGTCTGCAAAACGGATGCAGGCCGGAACAATCTCCCGGCTCATCATTTGCAGCAGGGTTTGCGCCTCAATGCCCACGATCTTGGTGTATTTTTCCATCTTTATTTCATAACGTGCACGCAGCTCCGTTTCGGTGTATACATGATGTTTTTCAAACATCGAAACGGAATCGGGGTAAATAAAGGCTTTATAGGAATCCACCGAATTGTTAATATTCGGCAGACCGCGGCGCGCCGCTTCCTTAATCCATTCCTCGCCATAGCCGTTGCCGTTAAAGATGATGCGTTTATGCTTGGTGATAATCTCGGCCAAAAGTTCGTTTAACTCTTTGTTAAAATCCGTTGCGCTTTCAAGCCTGTCCGCAATGGCACAAAGCGATTCGGCCACAATCGTATTTAAAACCGTATTCGGCCCGGCAATAGAGGCCGAAGAGGGAACCATTCTGAACTCAAACTTATTGCCGGTAAAGGCAAAGGGCGATGTTCTGTTGCGGTCTGTGGTATCCAGCGACAAATTCGGCAGACTCGGTACACCGATGTCCAGCACACCGCCGAAATTTGTCGGGTGCTTTTCGCCTTTTTCAATCTGCTCCAGCACCTCTGTCAGCTCGTCACCCAAAAAGATGGAAATAATCGCAGGCGGTGCCTCCTGTGCACCCAGGCGATGGTCGTTTCCGGCATTGGCCGCCGAAGCACGAATCAGCTCTGCATGGTTATCAATCGCGCTGATAACCGCGCACAAAAAGACCAAAAACTGTGCGTTTTCACGCGGGGTTTTACCGGGGTTTAACAAATTAACGCCGGCAGGTGTTGTAATCGACCAGTTGTCGTGCTTACCCGAACCGTTGATGCCGGCAAACGGTTTTTCGTGCAGCAGGCACACCATACCGTGATGATCGGCAATTTTTTTCATCAACTCCATGGTAATTTGGTTATGGTCGCAGGCAATGTTAACCGTTTCAAAAATCGGTGCCAACTCGTGCTGCGCCGGTGCCACCTCGTTATGCTTGGTTTTGGCCGGAACACCCACCTTCCACAGCGCCGTGTCAAGCTCCTTCATAAAAGCCGAAACACGCTCTTTTAAGGTGCCGAAATAATGGTCATCCATTTCCTGTGTTTTCGGGGGCTTGGCGCCCAGCAAAGTACGGCCGGTAAAGACCAGATCGGAACGTTTTTTCCACAGTTTTTTATCAATTAAAAAATATTCCTGTTCTGCGCCGCAGCTTACATGAATCCGATTCGTCACCGTATCGCCGAACAGGCGCAAAATGCGCACGGATTGTGCCGAAAGTGCTTCAACCGATCGCAAAAGCGGTGTTTTTTTATCCAAGGCTTCGCCGTTGTAAGAGCAGAAGGCCGTTGGGATACACAGCGTCAGTCCGCTGGAATCTTCCTTTAAAAAGGCAGGTGATGTGCAGTCCCAAGCCGTATAGCCGCGCGCTTCAAAGGTTGCACGCAAGCCGCCGGAGGGAAAACTGGAGGCATCCGGCTCACCCTTAATTAAGGATTTGCCCGAAAATTCGGTTAAAATGTGCCCTTCCCGACCGCTTAAATTCAAAAACGAATCATGCTTTTCGGCCGTAAAGCCGTTCAGCGGCTGAAACCAGTGTGTGTAATGCGTCGCGCCGTTTTCAATGGCCCAATCCTTCATGGCGTTTGCCACAACATCGGCCACCTGCGCATTTAAGGGCGTTCCGTTTTCTATCGTGTTTTTAAGCTCCAAAAAGGTTGCCTTGGGCAGCCTTTCACGCATCAGCGCCTCACTGAATACATGGCAGCCAAAAACCTCATGCAGATTGCTGTTCGACATAAATTACCTCCTATGTATGTAAATAGAGATTGAGCACAGGGGCATCGACCCCATATGCCTACACTCAACAAACCAAATCACACCATTATAATTGTAACACGCCCGATTTCATTTCGCAAGATGTAAACGTAAAAAAATATCGCAAATTCCAAAAAAATACGTAAAAAACAAGGAATTGGATATAATTGTTAACATAGAATTAACATACAAGCACTTTCAGAGTTAACCTTACCTGCCGTATACTATGGTTGTAAAAAGAAAATAAAAAAATTGATTAGGAGTTGATTGAACATGAAAAAGACAATCACATTACTTACATCCGCCGCGCTGGTACTCTCCCTGCTGACAGCCTGCTCAACCGCCGCGGACAAAACACCGGACGAAAGCAGCGCACCCAAGGCAGCACAAACCACCGTATCGACAGACGGATCAACCTCCATGGAAAAGGTGATCGGTTATTTAAGCGAAGCGTACATGGAAGATAACGCCGGTATTAAGGTTACGTATAATCCCACCGGTTCCGGTTCGGGCATTCAGGCCGTTTCCGAAGGACGCTGTGACATTGGCTTATCCAGCCGCGATTTAAAGGATGAAGAAGCAAAAACCTTAAACCAAACCGTGGTTGCCATTGACGGTATCGCCATAATCGTGAATCCGCAAAACACCGTAACCGATTTAACCGTTGCGCAAATTAAAAGCATTTACACCGGCGAGGTGACAAACTGGAAGGACATCGGCGGCAGCGATATGCCGATTGTGTTAATCGGCCGCGAAGCAGCCTCCGGCACGCGTGACGGCTTTGAAAGCATTACCGGCACAAAGGATGCCTGCAAATATGCACAGGAGCTGACCTCTACGGGCGATGTGATTCAAACCGTAAGCTCTAACCCGAATGCCATCGGCTATGCCTCTCTGGCTGCCGTAAAGGACACCGTTAAGACTCTGAGCGTCGAAGGCGTTGCGCCTTCTAAGGATACCATTCAAAACGGCACCTACAAAATTCAAAGAGACTTTGTTTTCGTCACCAAAAAGGATGCCCCGCTGAGCGACACGGCGCAAAAGTTCTTTGATTATGCCACAAGCAAGGATGCCGATACCTTAATTGAAAAAGCCGGCGCTGTTCCGGTGGTACGATAAGGATTTGAACCGCTATGATCAATAAGCAAAAAGCAAAGCAAAATCCGCTTGAAACGAGTATGAACATCATTTTTACACTATGCGGCCTTGCCGCTCTGGCCTTTGTCATCGTCATTACCCTCTTCCTCCTCATTTCGGGTATACCGGTCATTGGCAAAATAGGCTTTGTGCAGTTCATTCTCGGCAAAATATGGAGTCCGACGAGTGCGGAGGCAGCCTACGGGATTTTACCATTTATCCTCTCCTCCGTGCTCGGCGCCTTCGGCGCTATCATCATCGGCGTACCCATCGGTCTTTTGTGTGCGATTTACATAGCTAAAGCCGCACCCAAGCCCGTAAGCCGCATCATCCGTTCCGCCGTAGAGCTTTTAGCCGGGATCCCCTCTGTGGTATACGGCTTAATCGGTATGATTATCATTGTCCCGACCGTACGGGAAGCCTTTGGCCTGCCGGACGGTGCCAACCTGTTTTCGGCCATTTTGGTGCTGGCAGTCATGATTCTTCCCTCCGTCATCAGCGTATCCGAAACCGCGATTTGCGCCGTACCGAAGGAATATGAAGAAGGCTCGCTTGCCTTAGGTGCAACCAAAAACGAAACCATATTTAAAATTATTGTACCGGCGGCCAAAAGCGGTATACTGGCCTCGGTTGTGCTCGGCATCGGCCGCGCCATCGGAGAGGCCATGGCCGTTATGATGGTATCGGGCAATGCGGCCAACATGCCGCGCCTGTTTAAAAGCGTACGTTTTTTAACCACGGCGGTTGCTTCCGAAATGTCCTACTCCTCCGGCTTGCACCGTCAGGCGCTGTTTTCCATTGCACTGGTTCTGTTTATCTTTATCTTAGTGATTAATTTGGTGCTGAACCTGGTCATCAAACGGGAAAAGAGGTGAAAAGCATGCACGACAAAACACTGAAAACAAGAAAAATAAAAGACAGTCTTGTAAATGCTTTTATGTATTTGGCCGCAGGCATTATTCTGGCGCTTTTGGTGCTTTTAATCGGCTATATTCTCTTTCGCGGTCTGCCGCACATTTCGTGGAAGCTGCTCAGCACAAAGCCCAGCTTAGTGCGCGAAACCGTCGGTATTTTGCCGAATATTCTGAATACACTGTATATCATTCTGCTGACGCTGATTGTGGTGCTTCCCCTTGGTGTCGGGGCGGCCGTTTACCTAAACGAATACGCCAAAAACAAACGACTGGTGCGTGTAATTGAGCTGGCAACCGAAACGCTGGCCGGGATTCCCTCCATCATTTACGGTCTTGTGGGTATGCTGATTTTTGTGCAGTTTTTCTCCTTGGGCACAAGCCTTATAGCAGGCGCTTTAACGCTTGTGATTATGACGCTCCCCACCATCATCCGCACGGTGCAGGAAAGCCTGAAAACCGTGCCGGACAGCTACCGTGAAGGCTCGCTTGCTTTGGGCGGCGGCAAATGGCATATGATTCGGACAGTCGTGCTGCCCTCTGCCATAGACGGCATTGTGACCGGCTGTATTCTCTCCATCGGCCGTATTGTCGGCGAAAGTGCAGCGCTGTTGTTTACGGCCGGCATGGCAAATGAAATTATCGGATTTTTCAGCGCACCCCTGCCCAATCAGCCCGGCTCTACGCTGACGGTTGCTTTATACATGTACGCAAAAGAGCGCGGCGAGTTTGACATTGCCTTTGCCATTGCCGCTATTTTGCTGATTTTAACCTTTATCATTAACATGGCTGCCAAGCTGACGGCCAAGAAACTGCAAAAAGGAGGTGCCGGAAAATGAGCACTGCTATGCGTGCCGAGCACGTTAACCTGTGGTACGATACAAACCACGCCTTAAAGGATATTAATTTAGATATTCCCGCCAAAAAAATAACGGCCTTAATCGGCCCTTCCGGCTGCGGTAAATCGACCTTTTTAAAATCATTAAACCGCATGAACGATTTGGTGGAGGGCTGCCGCATTGAAGGAAAAATCACGCTGGATGACGTGGATATTTACAACAACTTTGATGTAACCGCTCTGCGCCGCCGCGTGGGTATGGTGTTTCAAAAGCCCAACCCCTTTCCCATGAGCATTTACGATAACATTGCCTACGGGCCGCGGATTCACGGCATAAAATCCCGCGTGCGGCTGGATGAAATTGTGGAGCGTTCCCTGCGTCAAGCCGCCATTTGGGATGAGTGCCGCGACCGTTTGAAAAAAAGTGCACTCTCTATGAGCGGCGGTCAGCAGCAGCGTTTGTGTATTGCACGTGCCCTGGCCGTTGAACCGGAAATTTTGCTGATGGATGAGCCGACCAGTGCGCTTGACCCGATCTCTACCTCTAAAATTGAGGATTTAGCCATGGAGCTGAAAGAAAAATACACAATTATTATTGTAACGCACAACATGCAGCAGGCCTTGCGTATTGCCGATAAAACAGCCTTTTTTCTGCTGGGTGAAGTGATTGAATACGATGATACGGAAAAGATGTTTTCATCTCCGCGCGATAAACGTACCGAGGATTATATTACAGGGAGGTTTGGATGATGAGAAACCATTTTGACGAACAGCTGTCTCAGCTGAACACCGAATTGATTACCATGGGCGCTTTGTGCGAGGAAGCCATTGCGCTGGCTTCTAAGTATCTGATTGAAAACGATGCCGCCTTAAAAAACAGGATTTTTGAAACCGACAGGCAAATTGATCAAAAGGAACGCGACATAGAAAACCTGTGCATGCGGCTTTTGCTGCAGCAGCAGCCTGTTGCGCGCGACCTGCGCACCATATCCTCCGCCCTGAAAATGATTTCCGATATGGAGCGCATCGGCGACCAGGCTTCTGATATTGCGGAAATTGTATGTTTTGTAAACAAGACCAATCTGGCCGGCACGGTGCATATTGCCGATATGGCACGCGCCACCATTAAAATGGTGACAGAAAGCGTGGAGTCCTTTGTCAAAAACGATATAGAAATTGCCTACTCTGTCATTGCGCACGACGACATTGTAGACGACCTGTTCGAAACAGTAAAGCGTGACTTGATTGCAGGTGTAAAAGCCGGCTCGGAGGATGCCGAAGCCCTGATTGATCTTTTGATGATAGCCAAATATTTCGAGCGCATCGGCGACCATGCCGAAAACATTGCCGAATGGGTCATCTACTCCATTACGGGCAAGCAAAAAGATTTAAATTAAATGAATGAAAGAATTGAAAGAATCGAAAATATATGCTATACTAAACTTGAACAAAACGCCCTTAAGAGGTGAATACAATGATTTATTTACTGGAAGATGACGACAATATAAGAAAACTGGTGAATTACGCTCTGACAAAGGAGGGCTACAAGGTGCGCGGCTTTGCCGAGCCGCCCGATTTTTGGAAGGCCATAGAAGCCGAAGCAGAGCTGCCGGAGCTTGTCATGCTGGACATTATGCTGCCGAAAGAGGATGGTCTTTCCATTTTAAGCAGCCTGCGCGGTGCACAAAAAACCGAGGATGTGCCTGTGATTATGCTGACCGCTAAGGGCAGCGAATACGACAAGGTAACAGGGCTTGACATGGGCGCGGACGATTACATTACAAAACCCTTCGGCATGACAGAGCTGATCTCCCGTGTGAAGGCCGTTTTGCGCCGCAGCGGCAAAACAAAGGAAAAAGCCGGCGCCTATACGGTGGGGTCTTTGTTTGTCGATCCCGAAAAACACATTATCCGTGTGGACGGTCATGATGTAAACCTGTCATTTAAGGAATATTCTCTTTTGCTGGCGCTGCTTGAGGCTCACGGCAACGTTGTCCCGCGGGATACGCTTTTAACCAAGGTTTGGGGCGAGTTTTACGAGGAATCACGCACACTGGATGTACATATCCGCAAGCTTCGCGTTAAGCTGGGCGAGGCCGGCAGCATGATTCAAACCGTTAAAAACATCGGTTATAAAATTGAGGTGGTATAAATGACAAGCAGAATTTTCCGTTCCGTTTTTTTCACTTCTTTTTTGGCTGTGCTTGCCTGCCTGGTGCTGATTTTCGGTGTGCTGTTCGGCTTTTTTGAAAGACAGTTGAAAAAAGAGATGGCCAGCGAGGCAGGCTATATTGCCTACGCCCTAGAGGATGATTACGAACACTTTTTCAGCACATTTTCGGACAGCGAAAAGCGCATAACGCTGATTGATACAAACGGAACCGTAATCGCCGATACAGAGGCTGACCCCAAAACGATTGATAACCACGCAAACCGCGTTGAATTTCAAGAAGCACAAGAAACCGGCAGCGGCAGCAGCGTCCGTTATTCCGATACTTTGCTGCAAAAAACCGTGTATTATGCAAAAAAGCTGGATGACGGCAACGTACTTCGCGTTTCGACCACGCAATACAGCATTGTTTCGGTTTTAATCGGTCTTATGCAGCCGATTTTGGTTGTACTGGTCATCACGCTTTTGCTCTCCTTTTTTCTCTCCTCTCGTGTAGCAAAAAGTGTGATTCGGCCGATTAACGAAATTGATTTGGAACACCCCGAAAATTCGGACACATACGAAGAACTGGCGCCGCTTTTATATAAAATTTTAAACCAAAACCGAACCATCGGCGAACAGATTAAACAAGCGCAGCAAAAGCAAAATGAGTTTAAGCTGATTACGGAAAACATGCGTGAGGGATTTTTGGTGATTGATAAAAACGCTAAGCTGCTTTCCTGCAACAGCGCCGCCCTTCGGCTTTTGGATGCCGAAAAGAGCGACGGCAACGTGCTGACCCTAAACCGCACAGCCGATTTCCGCGCCGTCGTGCACGAAGCCTTAGAGGGACGGCATGCCGAAAGCACCATGCTGCATGCCGAACGTACCTACAACCTGATTGCAAACCCCGTGACCGAAAAGCAAGCGATTATCGGTGGCGTGATTGTCATTATTGATATAACCGAAAGTACCAGGCGCGAAGCCATCCGCCGCGAGTTTACAGCAAACGTATCGCACGAGTTGAAAACGCCGCTCACCTCCATTTCCGGCTTTGCCGAGCTGATGAAGGGTGGCGATTTGCCGAGCGAAACCGTTGCCGATTTTTCATCGACCATCTATGCCGAAGCACAGCGTTTGATTACACTTGTGAGCGACATTATTAAAATTTCGGAGCTGGATGAAAAAAGCGACCACTTTATGACAGAAGATGTTGACCTGTACGACTTAGCCGACGAAGTGCTGCATCGCCTGGCGCAGCCTGCCGATGCCAAGCACGTTGCGCTGAAGCTCTCCGGTGAACACGCCACGGTGCACGGTGTACGTCAAATTTTAGAAGAAATGGTATATAACCTGTGTGATAACGCCATTAAATATAATAAGGAAAACGGTATGGCAGAGGTTACGGTGAATAAGCGGCAGGACAGCATCACCCTAACAGTGCGCGATACCGGTATCGGCATCCCCCATTCGCAGCAAGACCGCGTGTTTGAACGGTTTTACCGTGTGGATAAAAGCCGCAGCAAGGCCGAAGGCGGCACAGGCTTGGGGCTTTCCATCGTAAAGCACGGCGCACTCTATCACGGTGCCGAGATCAGCCTGGAAAGCACGGTGGATAAAGGAACGGCTATTACGTTAACATTTCATTACTAGTAGATGTAAAAAAGCCAGACCGCAAAAAGGCAATGCAAATCATAAACGAAGCAATGTAAAATGCAGGGGCTTGTTATTAAAAAAAGCCCCTGCATTTTTATATTTTTCAAAAATTTTCACTTTTTTTCTTTTTCTAATGCTGTTTTAATCTTTCTCCGTTACAATAAAAGCTGTAAAGGAGATGAACAACATGGCAATTGAAGTTTTTAATCGTTACGAACACAAATACCTCGTGTCCCAAACAACCTTTAACGCACTTCTCCCCAAAATCTGCGAACACATGCAAGCCGACCCGTATAACGTGGACGGCGCACCCTACAGCATTGCCAATATTTATTTTGACACGCCGGATGATTTTTTAATCCGCCATTCCCTTTCAAAGCCGCCGTATAAAGAAAAGCTGCGGCTGCGTGCTTACGGTGTACCCGAAGCGCGGTCTACCGTGTTTTTGGAGATTAAGAAAAAGTATAACGGCCTTGTCAACAAGCACCGCACGGCCTTAACCCTGGCCGAAGCCTATCGCTTTACACTGGCAGGTCTGCGACCGGCACACAAGCCCTATATGAACAGCCAGGTGATGGACGAAATTGACTATTTTCTTTCGCTGTACCCGGTTACGCCAAAGCTTTACTTAGCCTATGACCGCATTGCTTTTTTTGAAAAGGATAACCCCGACCTGCGGATTTCATTCGACACCGCTATCCGTTCGCACCGCTATGACGTTGCTTTGGAAAAAGACGATTACCCTGGCCTATCGAGAGGACGAGACTTATTCCTATGCCGATTTAAAGGTGGGGGACGATGCCGACCTGACCGAATTTAAAAGCTTTGTCAAGCGCTTAAATGCCGTACCCGATGGTGAAAAAGGCGATTTGGAAAGCTTCTTGGATGTATCAAGTGCACTTAAATATATTGCCTCTAACACCGTGCTTTGCAACTATGACAGTTACAACGGCAACATGCACCATAACTTTTATCTATACGAAAATGCAGACGGCATTTTCAGTGTGATCCCCTGGGATTTCAATATGTCTTTCGGCGGATTTGGCGGTGCAAACAGCAATGTCGGTATCGACACGCCCGTTACCTCCGGCAGCATTGATGAGCTTCCTTTAATCGGTAAGCTGTTGGCTGTCTCGGAATATAAAGAAGAATATTACGGCTACATTAAGCAGCTGATGAACGAACTGGAGGATTTTGAAAGCCGCGTCAATGCCCTGAAAAAGACGATTGCCTCTTATGTTAAGGCCGACTCTACCGCATTTTACGGCTACGATGCCTTCGAGGCCAATACCACTTTGACGCAAAATGACGCAGCTGCCAAAAGCGATACTGCAACCGACAATACCCGTCCCGGCGGACGCGGCGGCTTTGGCGGTAATGTTTCCATCGTGCAATGCGCCGCCGACAGGCTGGCAAACTTAAAAGCACAATTCGGCGGCACAGCCGATACCAAAATCGAAAATCAAAAAGGCTTCGGCGGACGCGGCGAAAATCGCGGCAATCGCAATGAATCGGCCATAACACCGCCCGAAGGGCAAAACGGCACACCGCAGCAAGGCGATATGCAGCCCCCAAACGGCGAACCGCCGCAAGGCATGCAGCCGCCCGAAAACGGTGAACCTCCCGAAAGCGGCGGCGGACCGGGCGGTTTTCCGCCACAGGGCGGCATGAACGGCCGCCCCGGCGCACGGCCGGAGGGTGGTGCGAGCACAGATATGCAGCCCCCGGAGCCGCCGGAAAACAGTGACGGTCAACCGGAGGGCGCACCGCCCCAAATGCCGAATGCCGAAACAGACGCTTCGGGCGAGAATTCTCAAATGCCAAAAGATGACGGATTTCGCGGCGGCAGAGACAACAAGAAGCAAGCACAAAACACCGCTATCCGTGTCCATGTAAACGGCCACATTATCCGTTTTAACACAGACCCCGTTTTATCGGACACGGGATCCACCCTTGTCGGCTACCGTTCAATTATGGAGGAGCTTGGCGCCGCGGTCAGCTGGGATGAAGCGACAAAAACCGTCACGGCCGAAAAGGACGGCACAACCGTTACGCTCACCATCGGATCCGATACAGCTTATGTAAACGGCGAGGCGCAAACGCTGACTCAGCCGCCCGAAATACAAAACGGCTCCACTATGATTCCGATTCGTTTTATGGCCGAGGCACTGGGTATGAAGGTCGGCTGGACGGAAAGCAGCCGATTGATAACAATTACATCTAAATGATGTTTTATATATAATCCTCTTTTCCGTTTTTCCCCCTCTAAAAGGGCTGCGTTAAATCAGCAGCCATTTGACTTTACTTTTTATGGGGTATATGATACAATAAATACAATCTCTAAAACAAAGGAGCTGATTTGTATGCGTCTTTTGGTTGTGGAGGACGAACGCGACTTAAACCGCGTGATTGCCCGACGTTTGGAAAAGGAGGGCTACTCGGTTGACCGCTGTTTTGACGGTGAAGAAGCGCTGGATTATTTGGCCGCAGGTGAATTTGATGCCGTTATTCTAGATATTATGCTGCCCAAATATAACGGATTGGAAATTGTACGGCGCATGCGCGCAGCTAAAAATCAGACACCGGTTTTGTTTTTAACGGCAAAGGACAGTGTATCGGATCGTGTTGCAGGGCTTGATGCCGGTGCAGAGGACTATTTGGTAAAACCCTTTGCGTTTGAAGAGCTTTTGGCACGCATTCGTGTGATGACGCGCAAATCGGCCGGTAATCATACCAATATTTTTGAAATTGCCGACCTTTCCATGGATGTCGCTGCTCACACGGTAACGCGCGGCGGTCAGTCCATTGCACTTTCGGCCAAGGAATTTGATATTTTGGAATATTTATTGCGCAACAAGGGACTTGTCCTCTCGCGTGAAAAAATAGAAAACCACATTTGGAATTTTGACTATGCAGGCGGTACAAATGTGATTGACGTTTACATCCGCTATCTGCGCAAAAAAATTGACGACCCCTTTACCCAAAAGCTGATTCACACCATCCGCGGCAAGGGGTATGTGCTGAGGGAGGAAGCATGAGTAAATTATCTGTAAAATGGCGTATCACCATTTGGTATGCCATTCTTATGACCGTTATGTCCGCCGTTTTGCTGGGATTAACGCTTTCGGTCACGCGCAGCATGATGGAACGCGATTTAAGCGGACGGATTACCCGAACTGTGGGCGAACTGGCACATCGGCTTTCCGGCCCCATGATGCCGCCGCCGAAAGCTGACAAAAGCATCGACCGAAATAAAGACGTACATTATTTCGAGCAAGGCGTCCATATGGCGCTTTACAATGCCGAAGGCGCCCTAATTGCCGGTCATATTCCCTTTACGCTGGGAGATACGCCCGATTTTCAGGACGATGTTCTGCGCCGCACGGTGTACGAAGGTGAACTGTGCCTGGTATATGATAAATCCGTCCGCACGCAGGACGGGCAGTCTTTGTGGCTGAAGGGCATTGTTTCCGTCTCGGCCGAAAGCTACATGCTGCGCGCCGCAGCCAAGACCAATATTTTGCTGACCCTGGCTTTGATTACGGCCGCAGCCATCGGCGGTTATTTTATCATCCGCCATGCCTTAAAGCCGGTTGACGCAATCAGCAAAGCCGCGCACGAAATCAGCGAAAGCAACGATTTATCACGCCGCATTGCTCTTTCCGGCAGTGATGAAATTCATCGCATGGCCGCCGCTTTTGACGGTATGCTGGATAAAATAGAGGCGACTCTTGAACGCGAAAAGCAGTTTACCTCCGATGCTTCACATGAACTGCGCACGCCCGTTGCCGTCATTGTATCCGAATGTGAGTATATGCTCGACTGTGCCAAATCCACGGATGAATACCGTGAATCGGCACAATCTGTCAAGCGTCAGGCCGAAAAAATGTCAAACCTGATTGCAGAGCTGCTCACCATTTCACGCATGGATCGTAACACACAGGCCTTTACGCCGGAGGATTTGGATATCAGTGAGCTGCTCACCTTCGTCTGTGAGGAGCAGCAGGATATTCATGATAATGCCGTTCATCTCCACACGGATATTCCCGTCGGCATTATCGTGCAGGCCGACCGCTTTTTGCTGGCACGTTTGTTGATTAATTTAATCAGCAATGCATATCAATATACCCCTTCGGGCGGCGATATTTGGGTATCGCTCACACAGGCCGATGCACAGCTTTGCATTACGGTGCGTGATGACGGTATCGGCATGGCGCCGGAGGAATTACCGAAAATTTGGGAGCGGTTTTATCAGGTTGACCCCTCGCGAAGCAATCAAAACGGCAGCAGCGGTTTGGGGCTTTCCATTGTCAAATGGATTGCCGAAGCACACCATGGCACCGTCAGCGTTCAGAGTGCATCCGGCAAGGGCACAAGCTTTACACTGCTTCTGCCCTTGCATACGGATATATAAAAGCCTTTAAGTATATTACAGCCGCGCAATGACACCGCAGGCAATTTTGCTGCCCGAATCGCCGGCAGGCTGCGTTCTGAAATCATCGGACATGCTGTGCACAATAACCGTTTTGCCGATAATATCCTGCACCTTAAACCGATCGGTAAACACAGCCTGCCAGGCAAAGCCATGATTGGAAAACAGCGGCGGCAAATCGCCTGCGTGGAACGGGTGCTCGCAGTCATTGGGATTATAATGACCGCCTGCCGCCGCAAAGGGATCCTCCTCGCTGCCCACACAACGCTCGCCGCTGTGAATGTGAAAGCCGAACACACCGCCGCCGCAAAGGCCGGATTTAAACGGCAGCCCTTCGGCTGCGCAAACAACCAGCGTCCCATCGTCTACGGGATAAAAGCTGACCGTCCCGATGAGATCCTTGTGCAGTCTGTCTCCGCGGATTTCGGCCGCCGCAAACGGCGCACTGCGGCATAAGTGATTTAAAATTTCGCCCTGTCTTTCTTCATTCCATGCAAACATTTTTTACATCCTTTCTCCGCCGGTTGCCGCGCATGGCTGCCGGCGGCTGAAATATTTGTCGTTAACAGTATATGCCGATACCGGCAAACTGTTATTTTTTTGAAAAAAACGGTTTAAGACTTGTAATTTTAAGCATTATATAGTACAATAAGTATGACTGACGATTCATTTTGAGGTGACCGTAATGAGAAAAAAAGAACACATACAGACCATCGAACCCGACAAGCTTTTGTTCACTTCGGCGGCTTTAAAAGCCTTGATTATTCCGCTGATTATTGAACAGGTGCTGGCGGTTTTGGTCGGCATGGCGGACGCTATGATGGTTTCCGGCACCGGCGAGGCGGCGCTTTCGGCTGTTTCACTGGTCGATATGATGAACGTTATCATAATTAATTTATTCGCTGCCTTAGCAACGGGCGGTTCCGTTGTCGCTTCACAGTTTATCGGGGCTCAAAAAAAGGATAAGGCCTGTCAATCGGCCGGTCAGCTTATTTTGGTTACTTCTGTACTGTCCTCAATCATTATGGTACTGACGCTTATTTTCAAACGTCAGCTGGTTTCCCTGTTTTTCGGCTCAATCGAGGCAGATGTTATGACAAATGCTTTAACATACTTTACCATAACGGCCGTTTCCTACCCGTTTATTGCGGTATACAGTGCGGCAAATGCGTTGTTCCGTGCCATGGGTAATTCCAAAATTACCATGAAAACCGCCTTACTGATGAATTTGATTAACATTGTGGGAAATGCCATTTTAATTTACGGCTTTCAAATGGGCGTTGCCGGTGCGGCCTATGCCACTCTTTTGGCACGTGCGGTTGCCTGCATTTTAATGCTGGTTCTTTTAGGTCGTTCCGAGGGGGACATTTCCATCAGCCTGCACCAGGACTGGCGGCCGAATTTTTCCATGATTCAGCGTATTTTGCGCATTGGTGTGCCCAACGGCTTTGAAAACACGTTTTTTCAGCTGGGACGCGTGCTGGTTCTCAGCATTATCTCCTATTTCGGCACAACGCAAATTGCGGCCAATGCAACGGCCAATTCTTTAACCTCTATTGCCTGTATTCCCGGTCATGCTATCGGTCTTGCCATGATTACCATTATCGGCCAGTGCGTCGGCGCACAGGATTTAAAACAGGCTGTGTATTACATGAAGCGACTGATGAAGCTGACCTATATTTTAATGTTTATCGTTGCGGTCGCTTTAATGCTCTTATTAACCTTTATTTTAAAGCTTTACCATCTTTCACCCGAAACCGAATGGCTGGCCTTTGTGCTGGTTGCCATTCATGCAGGCTTCGGCATCATCTTTTGGCCGGCATCCTTTACCCTGCCGAACGCATTGCGCGCGGCTAACGATGTCACCTTTACCATGATCGTTGCCGTCGCGTCCATGCTTATTTTCCGCATCGCCAGCAGTTACATTTTAGGGCTTTGGCTCGGCTGGGGTGCCATTGGTGTTTGGCTGGCTATGGTAATGGACTGGATATGCCGCGTTGTCTGCTTTGTTTCCCGTGTTGTCAGCGGCGCATGGAAAAAGAAGGCTGCCACGTAAATTGACGTACTTATATACCGATCGGACATAAAAAGGAGGATGCCTTATGGATAAAAAAATTGAAGAATTACGACGCAAAGACGGTTTTATCTGTGATATGGACGGTGTTATCTATCACGGAAATCGTCTGCTGCCCGGCGTGACGGAATTTGTAAACTGGATGCAGCGCGAAAAGAAAAAGTTTTTGTTTTTAACCAATTCAAGTGAATATTCGCCTCTGGAGCTGCGCCAAAAGCTGGCTCGCATGGGACTTGAGGTGGACGAAAGCCACTTTTATACCAGTGCCCTCGCCACCGCCATGTTTTTAAAAAATCAAATGCCCGGCTGCAGCGCCTATGTCATCGGCGCCCCCGGTCTTTTAAACGCATTATATGATGCCGGCATCACCATGAACGATATAAACCCCGACTATGTCGTGGTCGGCGAAACACGTAACTATAATTACGAAAGTGTGCTGCGCGCCGTCAACCATGTGCGCAACGGCGCACGCTTAATCGGTACCAATACGGATTTAACCGGCCCGGGACAGGATGGCATCATCCCTGCCTGCCGCGCCTTTATTGCGCCGGTCGAGCTGGCCTCTAACAAATCGGCCTATTTCATAGGTAAGCCGAACCCTTTAATGATGCGTACCGGCCTTAAAATGCTTGATGTCCATTCCGAAAACGCCGCTATGATCGGCGATCGGATGGATACGGATATTATTGCCGGAATTGAAACCGGTCTCGATACCGTTTTGGTTCTTTCGGGCGTAACGCAGCGCGAGGATTTGGAGCAGTATCCCTACCGCCCCAATCACATTTTAAACGGCGTTGGGGATTTAGCCAACGCTTGACAAACCCTAGGATTCTTGGTATAATTGAAGCATTAGAAAGTACAGGGGTGAAATTATGCAACAGGAAGATCAAAATAAACCTGCTTCTTTTTTGAGTAAAGTTGAAAACTTTTGGTATTATTATAAAGCGCCCGTTATCATCGTAATTGTAATTGCCGCGGTGTTGGCAATTCTTTTCACCGGTAATTCGGATTCGGTTGCAACCGATTTGAACATCGCCATCGTAACTTCCGAAACGCTGACGGAGGAATCCATTAATTTTAATGAATCACTCCCCGGCCTGATTGCCGATGCAAACGGCGACGGTGAGGCAAACATCACCATCTCCCGTTTCTTCATCAGCAAGGATTTAACGCAGGAAAATGATGAAACCTATCAAAATAATCTGGAATTGCAGCTTGCCAATAAGGGAGCCATCATTTACATTGCCGATGCAGCCAATTACGAGCGTTTAATAAAAAAGGATGCCTTTTGTCCTCTGGACGAGTTTTTCGATACCGAGGCGTACGGCAACCGCGTGATGTATCGCGGCGATCAGCCGATTGCCTTTCACTTAACCGGCAGTAAGCTGCTGGCTGATATGTCCTTTACCACGGATGATTTATATGCCATGCTGCTGTTCCGCCGTCCTGAGGATGCAGATGACCCGATTGAAAACACCGAATATGCCAATGCCGTTGCCGTTTTAAAAGAACTTTTGGTGCAAGGTTGATTCGGCTAACCGTGACAGCAATGTTTTTTAATAATCCGGTGCATAGGCGCAAGTTATGGTATCCGAATCCGCTCAAAGCACCGAAAAATCAGCCTTTTCTGTGTTGTCAGTCTTGCCATACGTCAGTATGGCTGCGCCTTTACGCCTTGAAAAGTCAAGATTTTTCGTGTAGAGCGAGTTCTATATATTTTTTAAATGAGAATTTTAATGCAGTATAAGGAAACAGCGCAGCAAATACCGGCGTATTTGCGAGTATTTTGACACCGTAATGCGTAAAGTTCGCTTTAAGGAACGGGTTCGTATATCACAACTTGTGC
>UQYH01000025.1 GCA_900545185.1 uncultured Eubacteriales bacterium
TTAAATGGGGTATTTTCCCGTTTTTGAAATCATTGCCGAAAAATTCGGCAGAATGGAGCTTTTACATGACGCAAGTGATTGCATTTATCTTTTTGCTGCTTTTTACAGCATTAATGATTTTTATCGGCGTGCATGCCTCTAGAAAATCGAAAACCATGAACGAGTTTTTGCTGGGCGGCCGCAACATCGGCCCCTGGATCAGCGCATTTGCCTACGGTACTTCGTATTTTTCGGCAGTTATTTTCATCGGCTATGCCGGCCGCACCGGATGGACGGTGGGCATCGGCGGTATTTGGATTGGCATAGGCAACGCCGTTTTGGGCTGCCTGCTGGCCTGGCTTTTGCTGGCGCGCCGCACACGGCGGATGACGCATAATTTAGATGCCTCTACCATGCCGGAATATTTTGAAAAACGCTATTTTTCGCCCGGCATGAAGGTGTATGCCGCGCTGATTATTTTCATCTTTTTGGTGCCGTACTGCGCCACGGTGTATAAAGGCCTGGGCTATTTGTTTTCGCAAATCTTCCCCATCTTCGGGGCAAACAGCGATGTTGTCTGTATGTTTATCATCGCGCTGCTGACGGCTGTATATTTGGTGCTGGGCGGCTATGTGGCAACGGTTATGACGGATTTTATCCAAGGTCTGATTATGCTGGGCGGCGTTGTGGTGATGGTCGTTGTCATTGCGGCCAACCCGGTTGTCGGCGGCTTTCGCGAAGGGTTTCACCGCTTAAGCGAAATCGACCCGTCGCTTGTCAACATCTTCGGCGGCAAGCAGTGGTCATTTTTGCTGATGAACGTGCTGCTGACCAGCTTCGGTACAATGGGTCTGCCGCAGATGGTGCATAAATATTATGCCATCAGTGACGAAAAGCAAATCCCCAAGGCGGCCATTGTTTCCACGGGCTTTGCGCTGGTGATCGGCGTGGGCGCCTATGTGGCCGGTACCTTCGGGCGACTTTATTTAAACAACACACTCCCGGCAGGCAACAATTATGATGCGGTTGTGCCGCAAATGCTAATTGCCGCACTGTCCGGCAACGTGTGGACGAACATAGTGCTGAGCATTATTCTGCTGTTGGTGCTTTCGGCCTCCATGTCCACCCTGTCCTCCATTGTGCTGACGTCCAGTTCGGCCATCGCGGTGGATTTGATGCCGGTTGTAAAGCCCGATTACGACAAAACCAAGCAAATGCTTTTAATGCGCGGCCTGTGCCTGTTGTTTGTGGCGGCATCGTTTATTTTTGCCAGCTTTAAAATTGCGTTTATCATGCAGCTGATGTCCTTTTCGTGGGGCGTTGTGGCAGGCTGCTTTATCGGCCCTTATTTTTGGGGCTTATATTCCAAAAAAATTACGCGTGCAGGCGTGTGGTGCGGCCTTTTATCCGGCCTGGTGGTTGTGGGCGGCGCCACGCTGTTTGTCACCATTACCGATAGCTTTGCCGCAGCCAGCAATTTATCGCAAAACTTCGGTGTTTGCGCTATGATTGTATCCTTTGTAATAACGCCCGTTGTCAGCCTGTTTACCAAAAAGTATGACACGGCAGAGCTTCACACAGCCTTTAAAGGGATTTAACACAGGGGCGTAAAACCAAACCTTTTCCCCTTCCCTTTCAAAACAAGGAGGCCGAAAGGTCCCCTTGCTATATTACATTTTGTATGATGAGGTGCGATATGAATTACTATCAAAAGGACATTGAATGTATGTCCAGACAAAACATGAATGCGTTGCAGCTGGAGCGTTTAAAGCAAACAGTGGCATATACCTACGAAAACGTACCCATGTATAAAAAAAGATTTGACGAAATCGGCCTGAAGCCGAGTGACATTCAAACCCTGAAGGACTTGCAGAAGATCCCCTTTACCGTAAAGACCGACCTGCGGGATAACTACCCCTTTGGCCTGTTTGCCGTGCCGATGAAAAAAATCGTGCGGATTCATGCCTCCAGCGGCACAACGGGCAAGCCGACGGTTGTGGGCTACACCAAGCACGATTTGGAGGTTTGGTCTGACCTGATTGCCCGTTTGGTTGTACAGGTTGGCGGCGGCGAGGATGACGTGGCACAAATCGCCTTCGGCTACGGCCTGTTTACCGGCGCACTGGGTCTGCATTACGGCCTTGAAAAGCTGGGGGCGGCTGTTGTGCCGACCTCCAGCGGCAATTCGGAAAAACAGGTTATGCTGATGAGGGACTTTGGCACAACCCTGTTGGTTGCCACCCCCTCCTATGCGCTGTATCTTTCTGAAGTGATGGAGGAAATGGGCTATAAAAAGAGTGACTTTAAGCTGCGCCTGGCCATGCTCGGCTCTGAGGGACACACCGAAGAAATGCGCGCCGTGCTGGAGGATAAGCTGGGCGTTTTGGCAACCGAGAACTACGGCCTTTCGGAGGTTATGGGTCCCGGTGTTGCCGGTGAATGTATGTATAAATGCGGTCAGCACATTGCAGAGGACTGCTTTATTTACGAAATTATCGACCCCAAGACCGGTGAGGTGCTGCCGGACGGCGAAACCGGCGAAGTGGTCATCACCACCATTAACAAAGAGGGTATCCCCGTACTGCGGTATCGCACCAAGGACATCTCTTATTTAATTGACGAGCCTTGCAAATGCGGCCGTACCAATCGCCGTATGGCTAAAATTCAGGGTCGTACGGATGATATGCTGATTATCCGCGGCGTTAACGTATTCCCCTCGCAAATTGAAAGCGTTTTGGTCGGCATGGAGCATATTGCACCGCATTATCAGCTGATTGTGACCAAAAAGGGCTACACCGACCAGCTGGAGGTACAGGTTGAGCTGGCAGACGCAACTCTGCTAGAGAGCTTTTCTCAGCTGGAAGCCTTAGAAAATGAAATTAAGCATAAATTAAAGGTTGTGCTCGGCCTGGCCGCCAAGGTTAAGCTGATGGCGCCCAAGAGCATTGAGCGCACCGCAGGCAAGGCAAAGCACGTCATTGACCTGCGCTAGACCCCTGCCGCCGCATTTGCGGCACTTGTCTCGCCCGTCCGCGGCGACAGCATACACAGACGATTTTGCGGACAGAAAGGCATTGAAAAACATGAAAAAACTGATGTTGGGTAACGAAGCCGTTGCGCGCGGCGCATATGAAGCCGGTGTGCGCGTTGCATCTTCCTATCCGGGTACACCCAGTACCGAAATAACCGAGTTTATCGCCAAATATGACGAAATATATTCCGAGTGGGCACCCAATGAAAAGGTCGCGGTAGAGGTAGCCTCCGGCGCGGCCATTGCCGGCGGACGCGCCCTTTCGGCCATGAAGCACGTGGGGCTTAACGTAGCGGCCGATCCGCTGTTTACCATGAGTTATATCGGCGTAAATGCCGGTTTGGTGCTTTGCGTGGCCGATGATCCCGGCATGCACAGCTCACAGAACGAGCAGGACAGCCGCAACTATGCCATCGCTGCCAAGCTGCCTATGCTGGAACCGGCCGACAGCAGCGAATGTAAGGAATTTGTTAAGCGCGCCTATGCCATCAGCGAGGAGTTTGACACCCCCGTTTTGCTGCGGCTCAGTACGCGTGTGGCGCACTCACAAAGCGCGGTAGAGCTTTTGCCGCGAGAGGAAGTGCCGGTGCGCGACTATCAGAAAAACGTGGCCAAAAATGTTATGGTTCCGGCCAATGCGCGCCCTAAGCATGTCATTGTGGAACAGCGCACACAGGCTTTAGAAGCCTTTAACAACACCTGCGATTTAAACCGTGTGGAAATGAACGACACCAAAATCGGTATCATCACGGCCGGGATTGCCTATCAGTATGCGCGCGAGGCGCTGCCGAACGCATCCTTTTTAAAGCTGGGCATGATTAACCCCCTGCCCGAGCAGTTAATCCGCGATTTTGCCGCCAAGGTGGATGTCTGTTATGTGATTGAAGAATTAGACCCCGTTTTAGAGCGTCAGATCCGCGCTATGGGGATTGCGGTTTGCGGTAAGGATAAGCTGACGATGATCGGCGAATACTCTGTGGCTTTATTGCGTGAAAGGCTGCTGGGCAAAAAGGCTGAGGCAAGCTACACCGTGGATGAAGAAATCCCCGTGCGGCCGCCCGTTATGTGCCCCGGCTGCTCTCACAGAGGTGTGTTTTATGTTTTAAATAAATTAAAGCTGCGTGTTTCGGGCGATATCGGCTGCTATTCCTTGGGTTGCGCCAAACCGCTCGACAGTATTGACAGCATTATTTGTATGGGCGCCAGCATTTCGGCGCAGCACGGTATGGAAAAAGCGCGCGGCAGCGAGTTTGCACGGCAATCCGTGGCGGTACTCGGTGACTCTACCTTTTTACATTCCGGCGTAACGGGTCTGATGGATATTGTGTATAACAAGGGTACTTCAACGGTCATTATTTTGGATAACTCCATTACGGGCATGACCGGCCACCAGGACAATCCGGCTACCGGCTTTACCATTAAGGGCGAGCCGACGCGTCAGGTGAATCTTGTCACCCTGTGCCATGCCGTAGGTGTGGATAAGGTAACGGTTGCCGATCCGTTTGACGTAGAGCATTTTGAAGCGGTAGTACGTGAGCATTTGGCGGCTGAAGAACCTTCGGTCATCATTGCACAGCGTCCCTGCGCATTGCTGAAAAAGGCCGGCTATACAGGCTGCTGCACCATTACGGATGCCTGCAAAAACTGCAAGATGTGTATGCGTTTGGGCTGCCCGGCCATTTCGATGACGAAAAACGGCCCCGTAATTGATGATACACTTTGCAACGGCTGCGGCCTTTGCACCCATGTTTGTAAGTTTGGCGCCATTGTGCAAAAATAAAAATGACGCATAGGCGCAAACAGCGCCGAATCTTAACAGATACGTCCGCCGCATACTTCGGCAGACAGATGGAGGTTAACATGAATATTATGATAGTAGGTGTCGGCGGACAGGGAACCCTGCTTGCCAGCCGCATTTTGGGCGCGGCTGCCATGCGTGCCGACAAACAGGTTAAGCTTTCGGAGGTACACGGCATGAGCCAGCGCGGCGGCAGCGTTGTCACCTATGTTAAATACGGTGACCGCGTGGATTCGCCCGTGATTGAAAAAGGCGAGGCCGATATGATTATCGCGTTTGAGGAGCTGGAGGCATACCGCAGCCTGCCCTATTTGAAAAAGGGCGGCACCTTAATCGTCAACGCGCAAAGAACCAATCCCATGCCCGTCATTACCGGCGCAATGGAATATCCCGAAGGAATTTTGGAAACCATGGAAGAAAAGGGTGTAACCGTCGTATCGTGCGATGCGCTTGAGCTGGCACGTGAGGCAGGCAACATCAAATCTGTTAATGTGGCATTAATCGGCGTTATGGCGCGCCGCTCCTCCCTTGCCAAAGAGATTTGGGAGGGCGCGCTGGAGGACGCTGTGCCGGCCAAGTTTTTGGCCGTAAACCAAAAGGCATTTGAGCTGGGCTATAACCACGCCTAATGCCGCAAATAAGCAATTTTAAACAAAGAAAGGATGGAAGCTTTATGGAACTGGTTAAACAAATTTCGGTATTTGTCGAAAATGCAAGCGGTAAACTCTCTAAAATCACATCAATTTTGGCAGAAGGCGGTATCAACATCCGTGCACTTTCTATTGCAGATACCACGGATTTCGGTATTTTGCGCATGATTGTGCAAGACCCCGAAAAGGCGGTTTCTATCTTACTGGATAATGATATTATGGTGAAATCCACCGAGGTTATCGTGGTGGGGATTGACGATGAGCCGGGCGGCCTGAATAAGGCGCTGTGCCTGCTGCGTGACAGCTATGTAACGCTTGAATATCTCTATGCATTCGTCAGCAAGCACGAAAACGAAGCCTATGTAATTATGAAAACAGACCACGCGGAGGAAGCTGTTAAGGCGCTGAGCGCCGGCGGCGTACGCGTGCTGCAAGCAAAGGAAGTTTACGGATTATGATACAGGATGAAAAGGCCTTGCTCAATAGCGCCTATGGCATCAGCGACAGGGCGTATGAGCTTATGCAGCAGGCAGAAGCCGAGCTGCAAACGATATTTTCTGCGCTGGAGGCGACCGCATTTTACAACCAGACCAAGGTGCTGGCGGCCTTTCGGCGTGAAGGGGTCAGCGAACGGCATCTTTGCGGCACCACGGGCTACGGCTGCAACGATGCCGGACGTGAAGCGTTAGACCGCATATATGCGGAGGTTTTGGGCGCCGAAAGCGCCTTGGTGCGGCAGCAGATTGTCTCCGGCACACATGCGCTGGCTTGCTGCTATTTCGGCGTTCTGCGCCCCGGTGATACGCTTTTGTTCGTCACGGGGAATCCGTACGACTCGCTGGAGGAGGTCATTGGCCTGCGCGGCGAAGCAGGCAGCGGATCGCTGGCAGATTGGGGCGTAAAATGCCGCATTGTGGATTTAAAAGAGGACGGCACGCCCGATTATGATGCCATTGCCGCAGCCTTGCAGGAGGATTCCGTAAAAATGGTGTCAATTCAGCGGTCTAAGGGCTATGCATGGCGCAAGTCCCTTTCGGTGGCCGATATTGGGGACATCATCCGATTCGTGAAGGATCGGCGCAGTGAGGTTATCTGCATGGTGGATAACTGTTACGGCGAATTTGTTGAAAAAAGTGAGCCTACGGCGGTCGGCGCCGATATTATGGCCGGGTCGCTGATTAAAAATCCGGGCGGCGGTTTGGCGCCCACGGGCGGATACATAGCCGGCCGTACCGATTTGGTGGAAAAGGCGGCCAATCGCTTAACGGCACCGGGCATCGGCGGCTCTGAAGGGGCAACGCTGGATGTAAACCGCCTGTTTTATCAAGGCTTGTTTATGGCGCCGCACACGGTTTTGCAAAGCCTTAAAATCGGTGCGCTGGCGGCCAACATGCTTGCCCGTGCCGGGTTTAATGTTTCACCGCAGTGGCAGGAAGCACGGCATGATATTATTCAATCCATTGCCCTCGGCACACCCGAAAAGGTGTGTGCGTTTTGCCGCGGTATTCAAGCCGGCTCACCCGTGGACAGCACGGCAACGCCCGAACCGTGGAGCATGCCGGGCTACGAAAGTCAGGTCATTATGGCGGCAGGTACGTTTGTATCCGGCGCCAGCATTGAGATCTCGGCCGATGCGCCGATGCGTCCGCCTTATGCGGTGTATATGCAGGGCGGCTTAAGCTACGAAAGCGCCAAGGTTGCCGTGCTCTGCGCGGTGGATGCAGTCCTGTAACGACCGCATATTGACGTATAAAGATTAAAAAATTGTCATGTTGCCCGGCCCCCGATGTTGCCCGGATTGGTCACATCGGGGGCTGGTTTATTTTAAAAGCGGCACACAGGCCGCTCCCTACGATTTTACCGAAAAACAGAATTAAATTTATACAAACGGGCACAAACCTCCCCCCATAAAACAACCCCCAAAGCGGCGAACAGGCCGTTTTGGGGGTTACTGTCTTATTTATGTTGTGTCATTTTGATTATTGCAGCGAAACCGGCAGGCTTGGGCACAGCGGACGCATGCTTTTAGCATCTTGCAGCAGCATAACCTTTGCGGTTTTGGCCGATTGTGCTGCAACCGACACCGAAACGCTGCCGCCGTCTGCCGCTGTCGGCGATACACTTTGCCGCACAACGGTCAGCAGTCTGCCCGATGCATCATACGTTGCCGTGCACAGCAGCGCATTGCCGAACGATTGCGGCAATTGCAGGCTGACCGAAAGGCCGCTGCCTGTTACGTCGGCCGAAAACAGCCGTGCCGTTTCACCGGCATAAATGGTGACCTTGTGCTCAAAAACAATCGCACCATGGTCCTTATCCTTAGCGCAAACAACCGCTTCATAAATGCCGTCCGGCAAGTCCGCCCCGATTACAATGCGGCGGCTTTCCGCATCCCAGCTGATAGCCGTGTTCGGAGAGGTCAGGCTCCATGTTGCCGAATCGCTGATGTCCTCCGTCTTTGGCACCATATTGCCCGATTCATCCGCGCCCCAATAGGTTCCCACCAGCTTATACGGCGCGCTTTGCACCGTACCGTGTCCCTTGGCCGCGGTCAGAATACTGTCACCCTCTATCACGGTTGACAGACCGGGATATACGTAGCTCCAAACCGAATCAACGCTGTTTTGGGCAGTCACTTCAATGTAGCTGTAGTTTTTGCTCCGTTCCTCTACCGTGCAAGGCAGCGTCAGGGTCGTCACTTCTGCTGGCAGAACAATGGTATGATCCGAATCGTTGCCGAGCGCAACATGATATTCGACCGTATCGCCGCCGTCATTTTCCAGAGTCCATTCCAACCGCAGGTAATCCGTTCCCAGCGCCGCTTGCAGCGAAAGCCCGGACGGTGCACCTGCCTCGTTTGCCGACGGCGTGACCGTAAAGTATTGCGCGGTTTGCAGAGTGTGGCCGTATTGGCTGTGCTTGCGCGTTGACGTGATCCCCACCGTGTAGGTTTTGCCGTTTTCCAGATAGCCGATAAATCGGCCGTCATCAAACGTATACCACGAATCGTTATGGCCGCCTACCATATAGCGCATAGAATCCGCTTCGTCATACGGTGCGCCGTAAAGCTGAATACCGCCGTTGCGTGCCTGAACGCGTACGTTTTGCACCTTGCGCGGCGCTTCCTCCTGCGGCGTGGTCAGAGAGAGTGCATTGTTTTTGCCCCTGGCCGCTATGCCGCCGCCTTCGGCATCCACCGCACGGATTTCCACGGCGTATTCATGACCGTTTTGCAGTCCGTCAAAAATATAATGCAGCTTACCGTTTATCGTAATCGGCTCTATGGCTTGCCAAACGCCTTCATCCAGCCGTGCTTCATAGCCGATAACAGTCTCGTTTTCGGGCGGTGTCCAAACGGCCTCCAGCTGCTCATAACCGGCAATAACGGTGTCGAGATTCGGCGCGCTCAGCTTGTGGGGCACGGTTTGCAGGGTTGTCGCCGCCGCGCCTGTTCCGGCGCTGTTTTCCGCACAAACCATAAAGGTATAGGCTTGGTTCACCTTAAGATCCGTTAAGGTGCAGGTGGTGGCAGCGCCTACCGATGTCCAGCTTGCGCCGCCGTCTTTAGAGACCTTATACCCCGTGATGGCCGCATTGCCGTTTGAGGCAGGGGCTTCCCAGCTGAGAACGGCCTGCCGATAGCTCATTTCGGCCTTTAGCTTAGCAGGGCGCGAAGGCGTTACAGCGTCCGCTGTCGGTGTGCCCTGCAAATATACCTCCGTATACCGGTTGGTTGACCGCGTTTGCAGTGTTACTGAATAGGTTTTGCCGTTGGTTAAACCCGTAAACGTACATTCACGGTCGCTTTGGCCGCGCAGGACGTAATCTTCATATACCTGTTCTTGATTGATGTAATTGCCTGCATCATCCTGCAGCCAAATGTTATACGTTTTAAAACCCACATCCGAAACATACTCGTTTTCGCCCCAATGTGCAGGTGCGTCCCAGGTGACGGTCAGGCCGCCGCCGAACGGATGAATCTGCGGATTCTGCGCTTCGCCGGGGTCATCCTCTGCATGATCCACCGTAAAGGTAAACCAGCCGGGGGCGCTTTCGCCGCAGCTGTTCACAGCCTTTACGCCAAGGGTATAGCTTTCGCCGACAGTGAGCGTATCGGGCAGCTTTAAGGTGAAGCTCGAACCGGCTTGCGCGGTGGCGTTATCCCCTTTCCATTTTTGTGTGCCGTCCGCTTCCAAATAGCTCGCATGATCCTTCAGTGTGTAAAGATAGTACTGTATGCGCGCGCCGCCGTCATCCTTGGGTGCGGAAATATCTGCCTGAATGGGATTAACCATGTGCGGCCAGGTATTGGCAAAATACGGTGCACTCGGAATGGTGGGGCTTGTAACGGTGTAGGTCAGCGCAACGGGCGTCTTCGTTTGCGCGTTTTGAATAATCAGCGTATCGGTATGCGTGCCCACGCCCAGACCCTTTTTGGGCGCAACCTGTACGGTTGCGGTATCACCCGATGTACCCTTAGCCGCAAGCGTAGGGGAAGAAAGTGCGGTTGTTACGGTAAACGGACTGTCATCCCCCGACTGCATGCTCGCCGTAAGGCCCTGCAAGGCTGCGTTATGCAGGTTAGAAACCGTTACGGTTTGTGCCGCTGCTGCCGGTGTGCCGCGCACTTCGCTTACGCGGACGCTGCCAAAGTCCAGTTCTTTTACATCCGTATCCAGCCAAACGGGCGCCGTATATGGCGTAACAATAACCGGGAACGGGTCGGAACGTTTGCCGCCCACGTTCAGCCGCACGTTATACGTGCCGGGCTGTACATTGCTGTTAATGCTGATGCCGAAATAGAAGGCGCCGCTTTGGGCAACATTGCCGTTTGCTTTTAGGGTCATGCCCTGCGGCGCGTCCTCCAGCGCGGTATACGCTTCGCGCGTTACGCCGTCCGCAATCACCGAAAATTCGGCCGTGCTTTCAAAGTTCGGCGTGGCAGGGCCGACCTGCTCAATCGTATTTTTAATGGGCGATACCGTCACGCTGTTCGGCACAACGCCGCCCGGATTTTTAACGCCCGAAAGAATATAGGTAACAACCGGGAACTGCTGTACACGGTCGCCCTCTTTTGCGTTGTAAATATAGTGCAAAAGCCGCCAGTTAAAGTCGGCCTTTTGCTCGCCGCTGCCGCTTACGTTCATGCCGTCGCCCTGACCGAACACGGTACCTTCAAAGCTGGTGCCCACGGCGCTTGTGGTAATGCGGCCGCTTTCGTGCTCACGGGTTGTTGAGCTGCCGACCGTAACCTTGGTACCCACGTCCACAAGGTTAAAAATCCCTTCGGCCTCCGCTTCGATACCGCCGCCGATTTTGGTGCTGACGGATGACCCGGCCGAGGTAGTCTCACTTGTTTGCTCCGTAATATCAATCGACATGGTTTGGCTGCCCAGGTTAGAGGGGAAGGTTGACGTACGCGGATAGGACATGACGCTGCCCGAAAGCACGTGGCTGTGATTCGGCGTGTCCGCCGGGTACGTATCCGGCTCACCGATTGTGTGGCTGAACACATCGGAAAGGTCGGGCAGCGCGCCGTTTGCATACGGCCTAAAGGCAAGATAATCCTCATATGTTAAGGTTGCGGTTTTAATCGCGTCAGATCCGTCACGCGGCACATACACAACATAGTCCGAAGAAGCAAGCTTCCCGTCCGTGCCGGGGTAATAGGCCGTGTAGGCATAGGCATCGTAACCGATGGTGGTCAGCACAACGGTATCCTCGCCGCCGCTGGTAGAAAAGCTTTGCGTATAGGTGACTTCCCTGGTGTTTTCTTTATCAATGGTAGAGCTTTGCATCGCTTCGCTTTCCGATTCAAACACACCGGCCGTGCCGCCGTGACCGGCCTTAATTTCGGTCGAAATATAAATACCGGCCGAAACCGAGAACGATTCTGTCGCGCCGCCGGCCGTCATGGTGCTGCGGCCGTAGGTAGTTTGGCTGTTGATGTACATATCCGAAGGGAGCGACCCGAAGTACGGCGGTGAGGCCAGCGCCGTAATAATGACGGGGTCTGCCCAAAAGAATACATGCTTTTGATATCGCAGATAAATCGAATCGGCATCGGTATCCGGCATGGCAATAATGCCGTAGCCCGTGCTGCTGCCAAGCTGCGCCGAGGTCGGGTGCATGGTGTAGCCGCTGCCGTTCGGCGCCAGATAATACACCACCTGCTTGCCGTCTGTCTTATAAGCACGCACCAGCGCCGCATCACGATAGCCGCTTTCGTCAAAGCTGATGTTCGCCGTGCGGATATCCGTTACGTAAATGCCGTTATCGTAAAAAATGCAGTCCGTACCGGCAAAGTCGTACGCCGTTTTGTCATAATCAGCGCCCCAGCTGCCGGTGAAGGAGCCGATGTCCTTCGCGTCATACCGATAGGTGTTGCCGTCCGGGTAGCGCACAAAGGGGATCAGCTTTTGGTCAACCACCAGCGTACCGGAGGAAACAAAATTTTGATCCTCTGCCTGTGCCGCGCGGCCAAAATCGTTTTGCAAAACACCGATGCGGATGGGTGCGGAGTCCTCCAAATCGGTTTTATACACATATTGGCTCGATGCTCTGTCCAGCCAGCCGTGCTTATACAAGCCGCCGTGATACACGGTAGAGCTTGTAAAGCGGTTTTTGTCCTTTTGATAGTCCATCGCCAGCACATAATAGCTCGGAGTCAGCATTTTGTCCCCGTTGTAGCCCGACCAATGGTGGAGCGTTTCTTTTAAGGAAAGGAAAACGGTTGGCTTGCCGGAACCGTCAATGTCACAAATTGCAACACCGACACCCGATGCATCGCCGGTTGTTGTGTTAAGACGCAGGGCGGTTTTCACATCGTTTGCAATTTGATCCAACAGGATTTTGCGGTTTGACCAAAGATTTGAAAGGTCGGGGTCGCCGCCGATGTAATATACCGCCAGCATATTGCTTGCATAGTTTGCGTTATATTGCACGTTGTCGCTGCAAATGGCCGTAACCAAATCGTCGCAGCCGTCACCGTCAATATCGGCCGCCGCAACAGAGGCCGTTACGCCCGGCGCACCGATGTAACAGGTGCCCGGCCAGGTGAGCAGGCTGTTCATAAACGTCCGCGGATTTTGGTTCCAGCCGCTTGCGGTTTTAAAGCTTTCCGCCGTGCGGTTTTCAGATGTCAGACTCCATAAATAGCTGCCGCCGAAGTTATCAAAGCCGTATTTGCTCATGTTACTGTCGCCAAAGCCGTTTGTGGGCGTGGTGGTGACAATTTCGTCATACCCGTCGCCGTTTAAATCGGCGCAGACAACCGACATGGCGTTGACAAATTGATGGGTGTTTGCATAAAAATCGGCCGCGGCCGTGCCGCTGTCGTATAACACGGCAATCGGCACAAGCACGGGCGCAAGCCGTGCTTCGGCCGTGCAAAGCAGCAGCAAAGAGCGGTTATCGGTCGTTTTGGCGGCGGCCAAAACGGCCAGCTCATTCTTGCGGCCGTCTCCGTTTAGGTCACCTTCGCCGCTGCTCAAAAGCTTGTATGTATTGCTCAAATTATAGGTCTTGCCGCCCACAGTCACCGCTCCGGCTGCAAGCTGTGCGGCCGATGCACTTTTCCACGTTAAGTTTTCAGAAGGGGAGGCGCTGTCTCCAAACAGCTTGCTGCCGCCGTCATATACATAGAGCGGCTCGCGCACATCCGAAAGCACCGTGCCGTCCAAATAGGGCAGCTGCGCAGCCGGATCGTCGGGGCTTACCTCGTCAATACCGCTGAACATTTCGTGCAGTACGTCTTGTTTCGGCTCACTTGCCTGCCCTGCCTCCGCAAATGCACCAAGGGGCATAAGACACAGCACAAACGCAAGTGTACACGCCATAAGCTTATGTTTCATAAAACCTCTCCTTTCGGGAATATCTGCCTTTGAACTGATTATGTATTTATTCTATCATAAGTCCGGCTGGCCATGTATTGGCCAATGGCTAATTTTTGAAAAATCGGGCTAAACATAAATGAGGAATACCCGAATAAAAATAAAAAAAGGAACGGCATACAGGCCGCTCCCTACGGTTTTACCCAAAAATGGCAGACATTTAAAACAAACGTTATTGTTTCATACCCTACCCCAGCATATGCTCGATTAAAATTTTAACACCCATTGCAATTAAAATAACGCCGCCCACAATTTGCGCATGCTTGCCCAGCGCATCACCGGCGCGTTTGCCGATTAAGGCGCCAAAGGTAGAAAGACAAAAGGTGATAGAGCCGATAACGGCAATACTAAACCAAATGTTAACGGACATAAACGCAAAGGTAATGCCTGCGGCCAGCGCGTCTATACTGGTGGCAACGGCCAAAAGCAGCATAACGCGGAAGCTTGTGCTGCCCGTGCTGCTTCCTTCTTCGCCGCGCACGGCATCCAAAATCATTTTCACGCCGATGTACCCCAGCAGGATAAACGCAACCCAATGGTCGAAGGTTGTGATAAAGCTGCTGAACATCTGCCCGGCCGCCCAGCCCGTCAGCGGCATAAGCATCTGAAACAGACCGAAATAAAGGCCGAATTTTAACGCGTCACGCAGACGCAGATTGGAAATTGCCATCCCGTTTGACACCGATACCGCAAAGGCATCCATCGAGAGACCGATGGCAATCATAATTAATTCAGAAATGCGCATACATAAAAGCCTCCGTTACGCGTTTAAATTGGTTTGCTCCGTGCTTACTTCTTCATCGGCAGCAGCGCTTTGCGGTGCTTTTTCTTTTGTTAAGGACTGGTTCATACCAAAGAAACGGCCGCCCTCTTCAATCACCAGCGAGCCTGTTTCAATATTCCCCTCCAGCACACCGGTTTCTTTAATTAAAAGCTGATCCTCGGCGCGCGCATTGCCAAGCAGATGCCCCGAAAGAATCAGGCTTGCGGCGTAAATATCGCCCTCTACCTGCGCGGTTTGTGTTAAAATCACTTCTCTTGTGGTGCGGATGTTGCCGCAAACCGTACCGTCAATTTTAATGGCGCTTTCCGAAACCAAATCACCCGTTAGCGTTGTTTTTTCGCCGATTAACACATCCACATTCACATATTTAAATTTTTTATTCATCATAAATCGTCTCCGTTCTGCCGTTGTGCATCCGCATATTCTATTGTATGCGAAGCTGCTCGGCTTTAATATCATAGTAAAAATTAACCTGCGATAAATACAGGTACGGTGTAATCCACAAATATAAAATACCGAGTGTGAGGGCGCCCAAAATCAGCCAGCCCAAAAAGGACAAAAGCAGCACGAAATAGTCAAGCGTATATCCGCGCATGACATTATAGCTTTGCACAAAGGCATCCGTCACGGTGGTATAAGGGTTCTCCAGCAAAATAATCGACACCATAGAAAGGCGCAGCATAAGGATGAAGTAAAACACGCTCAGCGTCACCCCAAGCAAAACGGCAAGGAACGGCATAAAAAACGACAGCATCGAAACAGCTGCCAGCAGCACGGTATAGACCGCCCGGATAACAAAGTTAATGACCGCCGCGCCGATCACCCGTTGCGGCATGGCCGTAAACGGCGTAAACATATCTTCCACACCGGTGGGAAGCCCGGCGCGTGTTTTCATTAAAATTTGCGTATAGCCATACAAAATAAAGGTGAAAACAATTTGACAGACAAAGCGAATCGGCGTTTTCCATAAAAGCGCCGGTGTCCAAAATGTCTGCCACGCATCGGCGTTCCCAAAGGAAATACGCACACTGCCGCGCATATCGGCATTGAAAATGCCCGACAGCACAAAAAACAGCAGGGTGTAAAGCGCAAACCGACCCCACCTGCCGCTGAGCATTTGTTTGGATTGTTCCTTAATCTCTGTACGATTCATTATAAATCCCTCCTGTGTGTTTTTTGCGATACACGGTATACGCCCGCGAAAACCGCATTTTTAAGGCAGAGGGAGTTCCCTCTGACAACTCCCCGATGCAGCCTGCTGCATAATTGTTTGATAGAATGATAACAGAGGGGCGCAACAAAAACTGTGCGCCCCTTTTTAATTTTTATAAACCTGTTATTCTTTATGCCAATTCAAATTTATCATGAATGGCGCGTACGGCCTTATCCTCATAGCCTGCATCAATCAAAACCGAAACCTTAATTTCCGATGTGGCAATCATATGAATGTTGATTTGCGCCTCGTACAGCGCTTCAAACATCTTAGCCGCAACACCGGGATTCGATACCATACCGGCGCCCACGATAGACACCTTCGATACGTCCTTTGTCCAGTTTAAGGTCTGGTAGGCAATCACATCCTTGTTGGCCTCCAAAATCTCAATCGCCTGGTCAAGATTCGCCTCCGATGTGGTAAAGCTGATGTCCTTCATGCCGTCACGGCCGATGGACTGCAAAATAATATCAACATTAATATTCTTTTTAGCAAGCAGTGAAAAGATTTTGAATGCCTTGCCCGGTGTATCGGAAATACCGCAAATGGAAATCCGCGCAACATCCGAATCCTTTGCAACGCCTCTGACCAACATTTTTTCCATGTTAACAACCTCCTTGACGATGGTGCCCTCAGCCCGTGTTAAGCTGGAGCGTACACAAATATTCACGTTATATTTTTTACCCATTTCAACCGACCGGTTGTGCAGGACGTTAGCGCCCAGACTGGCCAGCTCCAACATTTCGTCAAAGGTAATTTCGTCCAGCTTGGCCGCATTTTTTACAATACGCGGATCTGTCGTATAAACACCGTCAACATCCGTATAAATTTCACACAAATCGGCATGCAGCGCCGCAGCCAGTGCAACGGCCGATGTATCGGAGCCGCCGCGGCCCAAGGTCGTTATATCGCCATACTTGTTAATCCCCTGGAAACCGGCAACAATCACAATATTTTTCTTATCCAGCTCTTTTTGCACGCGCTCCTGATCGATTTTGCGGATGCGCGCATTGGAATAGTTGGAATCGGTATGTACGCCAACCTGCCAGCCCGTCAGCGAAACAACGGGAAAGCCCAGCTTTTCGATGGCCATGGCCAAAAGAGAAATTGAAATCTGCTCGCCGGTGGAAAGCAGCATATCCATTTCGCGCTTTGAGGGGTTTTCGTTAATTTCCTTTGCCTTTTCGATTAAATCATCCGTGGTATCGCCCTGTGCCGAAACAACAACGATAACCTGGTTGCCGGCTTTATATGTGCTCGTGATAATATCTGCCACGTTAAACACACGCTCTGCATTGGCAACAGAAGAGCCGCCGAATTTTTGAACTATTAGACTCATAGAACCAGTCCTTTCCAAATGATGCAGCAGCCGCGCGGCTGCTGTATATACACATGTAAGCGACGCGGCTGTGCTGTTTGCCGCGTCGGTTTTTTCCATGCTCCGTTAAATTACAGTTGTTTAGGATGCTTACGTGCAAACAGTATCCCCAGCGTATCCCGTCCGCAATGTGATGAAACCGTGCACCCGGCACGTGTAACAAGCACTTCGTTAAAGATGCCGCTGTCCTCTGCCAAACTGCGGCACATTTGAACCACATCGTCCGAGCAGCCCGCATGCGTAATAAAGACGCGCTTCGGGTCAATGTCGTCCGCATTGGCCAGGCGTTCTTCAATATATTTTTGCAAAACCGCCTTAAACTTACCGCGATATTTTTTACCGACATCCATTTTGCCGTCAATCACTTCAATGCAGGGCTTAATGTTTAAAAGATTGGCTCCCAGCGCGGAAAGCGCGCTGCATCGGCCGCCCTTATATAAAAACTCCAGCGATTCAATCACAAAGCTTGCGTCTACATATTCAGTATATGCATCGGCGGCGCTTGCGGCCTCTTCTGCCGTGGCACCTTCTTGCAAAAGCTCTGCCGTGTGCAAAATCGTCAGCGCTTCACCCGTCGAAAGGTTCTTCGTATCCACCGTAAACACGCGGCCGGGAAATTCCTGCGCCGCAATAGCTGCGTTTTGGTGCGTACTCGAAAAGCCCGAGCTTATGGAAAAATGAATCAGCTGGTCGGCATGCTCCAGCTGTTCCTTGAAATAATCAACAAAATTGCCGATATTCACGGCAGCCGTTTTGGGTAAAACCTTCTCCCGTTCATATCGTTCGTAAATCTCATCCGGCGTTATTTCAACCCCGTCACGATAGCTATCTTCACCGAAGGTGATATATAAAGGCAGGAGCGCAATGTTATATTGCTTTGCCAGCTCCGGCGTTAAATCGCACGTGGTATCAGCCGATATTGCAACCGTTTTCCCCAATGGAATCCTCTCCTTTTGTTCAATCTATCTGCATTGTTACGGAGGATGCGGCAGAAAAAAGGCCGGCCGCCCCAGGCATCATAGAATCGAACCCCATAGCCTGAACGCACCGTTTGTGCCCATACTGCCGGTGTTGCTCTGCGCGGCACGCGGCCGCACTTATACCTACTATTATAATATACTTGCCTTTAAATGTCAATGCATTATTCGGCAGATTTTTCATGTGTTTTGGTAGATTTTTCATGCACTTTGCAGAAAACGGCCTGCATACCGCCATCCCTCATTTTTTACCGCCCCACCGTTGCATTTTTGCGCCGTTTGTGCTATACTGGCGATGGAGGAGATGTAATATGGCATCCAAACTGAATCTGCAAGCCGTGTATGTGCCTGCGCGGCTTGCAAACGACCTTTTGAATATAAAGCAATATCCGCTCACGGTGCTGGAGGCGCCGTCCGGCTTCGGCAAAACAACGGCACTCGATTCGTTTTTGGCGCAGCTGCAAACGGCAACCGTTTTAAAGCACACGTTTTTTACAGAGAATTTGCAGGCCTATTGGCAGTGGTTTTGCACCACACTGGCCGAGGTGGATTCCGTTTGCGCCGAGGCGCTGTTGCGCTGCGGTGCGCCGCAGCACGAAAACATGGCCGATATTTGTGAAATCATGGCCGATTTGGAATCCGCGGCCGAGGTTTACATCGTGCTGGATAACCTATCGGCCGCCGCCGAAGGGCTGCCCTTGCTGCTTACGGCGCTTGCAAGCCACACGGCAGAGGGGCTTCATATTGTGGCCTGCGTGCAATCCTCCGGCGCGAAAACGGGCTATATGCTGTGCGACGGCAAGGCCTATTACATCGGCGCCGCGGACTTTACCTTTTTAAAGGAAGATTGCCGCGCCTATTTTGCCGCGGCCGGGCTTGTGCTGACGGATAACGAACTGACCGAGCTGCTGAACATGACGGACGGCTGGATTTTTGCCGTGTATTTGCAGCTTTTGTTTTATGCCAAAAACAAGCGGTTTGAAAAAGGCATTTTAAACAGCTTAATCGAAAAGGCGTTTTTTGAGGGGCTGACCGAGGAGGAGCAGCGGTTTTACGTTTCACTCTCGCTTTTTAAAAGCTTTACGCTGCGACAGGCGGCCGATGTCAGCTGCCAAAACGCCGATTTTGTCCGCGCACATTTGGGCGGCGGATTCATTCATTATGATGCCAAAAAACAGGAATATTATTTTCATCATTTGCTGCAAAGCTATCTGGGTGAAGTGTTTCATCGGCAATCGGAAGCCGAACAAAAGCGTCTTTGCCTTGTTGCGGCCGACTGGGAGGCCGCGTTCGGAGAAAACATCAACGCCATCCGCTTGTACTATCTGGCCGGGGCTTATGAAAAGATTTTTGCCATGCCGCACACCAGCTACGATTTGGCCGACATCGGCGACAGCGGTACGCGCCGCATGATTTTTGATATTTTGGAAAAAACCCCGTACGAGGTGAAGCTGCGCCATCCCGAAAGCATGGTGCCGCTTGCCTTCATCTTGTTTTTTATTAACGAAATTGAAAAAATGGCCGAGACTGTTGGCGAGATTATGGCCTTGGTTGAAGCCTGCGATTTACCGCAGGAGAAGAAAAACGCCGTTTTGGGCGAAACCGAGCTGCTGATTTCCTTTACGGAATATAATGATATTGCCGCCATGAGCCGTCATCATCGCAAGGCGTATGATTTGCTGGGCAAACGTGCCGCCCTGATTAACATGCGCAGCACATGGACGTTTGGTTCACCCTCCGTTATGTGTCTGTATCATCGGTCGGCAGGGTCGCTTAACGAAGAACTGCGCCAAATGGATGACTGCATGCCCTATTATTACAGGCTGACGGGCGGCCACGGCAACGGCGCGGAATTTGCCATGCGTGCTGAAGCGGAATGGATGCGCGGCAACCTGAGCGCGGCCGAAACCATGGCGCACAGAGCGATGTTTGAAGCGCAAAGCAAAAAGCAAAGCAGCGTTTTGCAGTGCGGTTTGTTTATGCTGGCCTGCATTGCCCTGCAGCGCGGTGACGAAGCGGCGTTGTTTGACGCGGCGTTTGCCATGAACGAAAGCGCCGCCGCCAACACAGAGGATATGTGCCGCTACACACTCAGCCTGTTTACGGGGTACATAAACGCCTATACGCACCGGACTGACAAGGTGGACGGCTGGCTGGCCGAGGGCGACATAGACGAAACCCGTCTTGCGCCCATGACCATGTCGTTTGCGCACATCATTTACGGCAAGGTGCTTTTAGAACGCGGCACATATGAAAAGCTGCTGGCCTTTTGTCCCTTTGCAGCAAACACTGCCGCGGCCGTGCCAAGCGTTTTGCCGCAAATTTATTTTCACATTTACGCCTCTTGCGCCCATGCGGCTCTGCAACACGAAAAAGAAGCCGAAGCAGAGCTGCAAAGCGCGCTCGGCCTTGCACTTGCCGATGCGGTTTACATGCCCTTTGCGCAAAATTATGCAAGGCTTCGTCCTATGCTGGATAAGCTTGCGCCGTTTGAAGGATATGACACAATTTGCCGCCTTGGCGCGGCGTTTGAAAAATCTGCGGCACAAATCGGCTTGGGCAGACCCAAGCTTTCTCCCCGTGAACGTGAGGTTGCAACGCTGATACAAGAGGGGCTGACCAACAAGCAGATTGCTGCACGGCTGTATATCTCTATTTCGACCGTTAAAATGACCATCAGCAATATTTTTGATAAAACCGGAATTAAATCCCGAACACAAATCGGAGATGCAAAGCTGTAAGGAAAGAGTCGAGCGGTCATGTTCATTTGTTGGTTTGTTGGTTGATTTGATGAAGCCTTCCCCTTGATGGGAAGGCTTTTTCGCCTGTCGTGTAAATTTGATTCTGTTTTTCGGAAACCTTATTTTTCATTCCTCTTTTACATTTTACATATTTTTTAGGAACAACACATAGGTTGTTCCCTACGGTTGTCCTATTTACATTGCAAATACCGATGTTATTCTGCTTACATCAACATCTGTAGGGAACGGCCTGTGTGCCGTTCCTCCCCTACGCCATTTTACCGCAGCATTATAACAAAACCCGCCTGCCTTTCTCCGTCTTACATCTTTTTGATAGTAAATGTAAAAAGGCTCTTGACAAACCCTGCAGCATTGTGTATAATGATATTGAAATTAATAATAGTTATTATTTTTAGGATGAAGCGTATGAGAAAATACAGCCGTCAGCGTCAGCTGATTTTAGATTATTTAAAAAGCACAACTTCACATCCCACAGCCGAGCAGATTTATGCGGAGTTAAAGCCGCAGAATCCGGCGCTCAGCCTGTCCACCGTGTACCGCAATTTGCGCCTTTTGGCCGATGACGGTATCATCCTGCGGCTGGACACCGGCGAAAGTACCGACAGGTTCGATGCGGATTTGAGCGAGCATCATCATTTTATTTGCACAAAATGCGGACAGGTGACCGATGTGTTCCGTTCCTTTTTAACCAAAAAGGAGCTTGAGGACGCGTTGGGGCGCGGCTTTCGGGCAGACAGGCACAGCCTGTATATCTACGGTGTTTGCGCCGGCTGCAATACGGCCGAATCTGTTTTGCATCAAAATAATAAATAATATTTTTTAACGGAGGTATATGATTATGAAAAAATTTGTTTGTCCTGTTTGCGGTTATGTACACGAGGGTGAAAATCCGCCGGAAAAATGTCCGCAGTGCGGCGTACCGGGTTCAAAATTCACCGTTATGGAAAGTGACAAGCTGAACTTTGTATGTGAGCATGTCATCGGCGTGGGTGCAAAAGATAAGGTAGAGCCGGATGTATACGAAGGCTTAAAGGCTAACTTTGAGGGTGAATGCACCGAGGTTGGTATGTATATTGCCATGAGCCGCCAGGCCATCCGCGAGGGCTACCCCGAAATCGGTGAATTTTATATGAGAGCCGCTCTTGAAGAAGCCGAACACGCTGCCAAGTTTGCAGAGCTTTTGGGCGAGGTTGTTGTACCCTGCACCAAGACAAATGTAACCATGCGTGCCGAGGCAGAATGCGGTGCAACCGCCGGTAAGCTGGAGCTTGCAAAGCGCGCCAAAGAGCTGGGCTATGACGCGATCCATGATACGGTTCACGAAATGGCAAAGGACGAGGCAAGACACGGCAAAGGATTTGAAGGTCTTTTAAAGAGATATTTCGGTTAATTCCAAAACCGCATAACAAAAGCATTTTCAAGGGATAGAGCAAATTTTTGCTCTATCTCTTTTTTATGTGATTTTTGCCCTTTTTTCAAGCCTTTTGTGTGAAATTATGTGGGATATTTAATTTTTCATTTTCTCAATTCGCCGAAATGTGGGATTTGAAAATGTGGGATTTTATAAAAAGCGTTTTGCGCTTTTATACTTGTTTTTTATGGGGTTGTGTTTACAACCCCAATTCTTTAACTCTGCGATAAAATGTATTAGGCTTTAAGCCGATTTCATTCATTGCCGCGGTTGCGGTTATTTCTCCGCCCCTCCAACGCTTGCAAAGTGCCTTAAACTGCATTTCGTCTATTTCAACAGGCTTGCGCCCTTTATATTTGCCCTCGCTTTTTGCTATCTCTATTCCCTCGCGTTGCCGCTCCAAAATGTTCTCTCTTTCCAATTCCGCAAGCGCGCCGAATACTGTCAGCATAAATCTGCCCTGTGGCGTGGTGGTGTCGATATTTTCTTTTAGGCTTATAAATTCGACACCTTTTTCGGTCAATTCTGAAACAATAGATAACAAGTCGCGCGTGTTTCTTGCAATTCTTGAAATGCTTTCAACAATAACCATATCCCCCGAACGCACAAAAGACATCATTTCTTTAAATGCGGCGCGGTCTGTATTTTTGCCGCTTGCCTTGTCTATGAACATTTTTTCCGCGTTTTGCTCTTTCATCATTTTAAGCTGACGCGCCTCATTTTGTTCCATTGTTGAACATCTGATATATGCAACCCTCATTTTTTACACTCCTTTTGCTTTTCTGATATTATTATAGCATAAAAACAAAAGTATGCCAATAGGGTATATAAATATTTTGAAATATTTCAAAATTAGTCAATCAGCTTTTATGACATATAAAATACCGCTGTTTTTTTATTGCGTTAGGGTATACCCTATTGAAACAGGCAATAGCAAAAAGAATCGGAGCGGTTTTGTCTGCCGCTCCGTATGTACTTTATAAACCAAGTAATTGTTTTTTCTTTGCGTCAAATTCTTCTTGTGTTATAACGCCGCTGTCGAGTAACTCTTTAAATTTTTTAAGTTCGTCTGCAGATCGGAAGAGCGTCGTGTATGGAAAGAGTGTAGATCTCGGTGGTCGCCGTATC
>UQYH01000026.1 GCA_900545185.1 uncultured Eubacteriales bacterium
GAAGCGCGGCTTTTATAACGGCGCACGAGAAATTATTGACCCCGAAACAGGGCGCTCTTATTACGCGATTGACCTTTTGGGTCAAGACGCCATAAAAAATTATTTCACCATGCCGCTGACAACGACAGATGATACACGCTTTTACTTTCGTGACGAAATGTTCCGTATTTATGAGTATAATATGAAAACGGGTATGGTGCAATATATAGACCAGGGTCTCCACCGCATGGAGCACTGTTTTACGACCACACCGCAGAACCATCTATTTTATTTGAATGAAAAACAAGAAATCATTAAAATGGACTGCGATACATACGAACGGACAAAGGTGGGAGAAATACCGGCGGTGCAGCGCAATTTTAACAAAAGTATGCTGCAGGTTTCGTTTGACGAAAAAAAGCTGACCTTTCAATGGAAGGATAATGCCGGAGACTTTGACAGTTCGGTATATTCGCGCCTGCCTGTTTTAAACCTTGAAACAGGAGAGTGGGATTTGCGCTGGATATACGGCGGTTTTACCCGGGGCTGGGCAGCGCCCAATCATAACTGTATTAACCCGTATTACAACATGCAGTTTTTTGCGCATGAGGGTCAGGACGTTTTGGATCGCGTATGGGTTGTCGATATGGATACGGGAGAGTACAAATGTGTATCGAATCAAAGAGATTATAATCTGGGGACTATTTCCGGTGATTCGGCCGTGCATGAATACTGGTGTTATTGTGGCAAACATATCGGCTGGGTATCCGGCCCGTCGTGGAACGGGCGTCAAAGCACAAGCTGTTCGCAGGGCAATCTTTCTTATGCTAATGCTGACGGCACAAATCGTGTGAATGTGAATGATGATTACGGCTATAACCACTCGTCTATGAGTCCGGATCATCGCTGGATTGTTTCGGATACACAGCTGCGCGTGGGTGACCGTTTGAATTTGGTTTTGGTTGATACAAAAACAGGAGAGAGCCACCTTTTGGCAAGACCTAAATGCATTGATAATCCCGGTCATACACATCCGCAGTTTAGCTGGGACGGCACAAAGGTGTTTTTCGGTGTACCCTCGGAGGATTATCAGCACACAAACATCGCCTGGATGGATATTTCGGACTACACAACACAGCCGCTGCCCGAAGGTGGAGAATACAGCCTTTCGGACACCTGTGATACCTTCGGCTATATGGGCTTTGAGCATTATATCAAACCCAAAGAGGATGCAGAGGGAGCGTATTATCACATACCAAAGGGAAATAAGCTCTATGTGCAGACGAAAGCAGAGGTCACAGAGGACAGACATGCCGATATTGTTGTCAGCGTGACGTATTTGGATAAGGGTCAATCTGATTTGAACCTTCACTATATTCAATATGATATTGCCGGTATGGTAGCGCGCCGCAAGTCGTGTACGGCTTCGCTGCCGCGGCACAACAGCGGCAAGTGGGTTACCCGGGAAATAGAACTGACAAATGTGGATATGCAGAATCCCTATAAGCTGGGAGCGGATTTGATGATTTCGGGTCAGCTCTCTGCGGCAGATGTCCGATCGGTTCGTGTCCGTGTGGCAGAGTAACAGGAGGGTTTTATGAAAAGAAAAATTTTATTATTATGCGTCATTTGCGGGTTATGCCTGTCACTTTTCGTGCCGGCTTGGGCAGAGGAGAGCTTTACCGTAATGCCGAAGGTCGATTTTGATAAGGGAAAGCTTACGGTAACCATACAAAGTCCGGCACGGTACAGCCAAAATATTTTGGTGACGCTTTATCCGCGGGGGACGGTTATAACAGATCCGACACAATATATCCGTATGGGTGATTGCTATGCCGACAGCGAGGGTACGGCACAGATTGTTTTCTCTCTCAGCACGGGTGTAGCGAGCGGATATTACACCGTTTCGGCCAGCGGCGGCGGTTATTTGGCAGATATATGCCACAATACAGCCAATGTATATTTTGAAACGACAGAGGATCTAAACAAGCTGACCTTGCCGGCGGTCAGCACTGCAACAGGCGATGCGCTGGATGAACAGCTGGTAAAGCTGGAAACCTACTTCGGCGTGGATTTGGGTGCGTTTCACAAAACAGATAAAGAGGCGTTTTTACGCTATTTTCAAGCCGTAAGACAAAACGATTACAATAATATGCTGGACACGATGGATAAGGTGCAGAGCACGGCAGACAGGGCAAACCTGATTTTAACAACACTTGCGGCCAAAACGCAATCCGATATAGAATCATTGTATGAGTCAAACAGCGGGGCGCTGCAATTTGATTTGCATGATGAGGACTATACGCAAAATAAAAATGAGATATATCGGCTATACCTTGGACTGGTTCAAGGGACAAAGGCAGAGATTGCCAATATGAGCGATCTGCGGTTGTTATTTCGGCAGGCCATGGGTATGGCGGTCATTAACGTAAAAAATGCCGAAACCGTTACCGATACCATCGAAAAATATGCTGCGGTGTTTGACATTCCGAAGGAGGCTTATAAAAGCCTTTGCCAAAAGCATGGTGCCGTTACGGTAAACAAAGACTTTATCGGGCGTAATTTTACGGTGCCGGCATCGGTATTGGCAGCCTATCAAAGCGCTGTCGAGTCGCTTAACGAAGCAAAGGACAGCAGCTTAAAGCCCTCGGGCGGAGGGGGGAAAGGCAGCGGCGGCAGCGGAAGCTTTAAAACAACTACGAGCGGCAAGGAAGAACCGATCAAGCCGCAAACGGAAGTGTTTTCGGATGTATCCCCCGACCACTGGGCGTATGAGTCTATTCGGATGCTGCATCAAATCGGCGTGATAAACGGGTTTGCAGACGGCAGCTTTCATCCCGATGAAGCCGTAACAAGAGAGCAGTTTGTTAAAATGCTGGCACAGAGTCTTTCTTTGCCGAAGGTGACAGAAAAGGTTGAATTTGCGGATGTACCGTCAGAACATTGGGCGGCAGACAGCATTGCTGCGGCAGTTTCGGCAAAGCTGGTCAGAGGCATCAGTCAGACAGAGTTTGGCCTCGGCGCCATGCTGACGCGCCAGGATGCGGCCGTTTTGACCGAACGTGCGGCAGCGTATTTAGGCCGTACATATACGACAGAGGCATCGGTCGAATATGCCGACCTGGCTCAGATTGCCGATTATGCTCAAGAGAGTGTAGCAAAGCTTTCCGCAAGCGGCATTATCGGCGGTATGGATGATGGCTGCTTTGCGCCGCAACTGGCACTGACACGGGCACAGACGGCAAAACTGCTGTTTGGCTTGTTAACCATACGATAGGGAGGGCCGACCATGAACGGACTAACAAACATAAAACGTATTACAGCGCTGTGCGTGATTGCCATTATGCTGCTTATCCCCTGTGTTTATGCGGAAAACGAAACGACAGACGCAGCCGCCGATATGTACGGTGCACGGGTGGAAAAGCTGACAGCACTCGGCTTGTGGCCGTTTGAAGAAAAAGAGGCCGCAGCCGCCGTAAATCGCGGTGAATTTGCGCAGCTGACGGCTGCCCTGCTGCATATGAGCGAAGCAGAGGCACCTCACTGCAGCTTTGCGGATGTGCCGGAGGGGGTGTCATACTATCATGCGGTATCTGTCGTTAAGGCGCTCGGCATTATAAACGGGCAAAATGAATATCAATTTGCTCCGGAGCGTGCGATTACCGTACCGGAAGCTGTTAAAACCGTGCTGTGTGCTTTGGGTTACGGGGCACGGGCAGAAAAAGCAGGCGGTTATCCCAATGGGTATGCATCGGTTGCGGCAGCCCTGAAATTTGCCTATCGACAAGGCGATTTAACATGGCAGGAGGCGGCCGCACTGGCAGAGCGTGCCTGTGAAGTGTATGTTATGCGTGTTATCAGCCTGGCAGAACCCGAAGGGCGCATTTTATACAGTACAGAAAGTAAAGAAACAATCCTGAGCGTATATCATGATGTGACCTGTGCCGAGGGCAATGTAACCGATAACGGACTGAGCACACTTGACGGTGCGAGTGATTTAATGAAAAACCATGTCAAAATCGGCGGTAAGGTTTTTGCGTATGAAAAAGATGATATTCGCAAGGCGCTCGGCTCAACCGTAACGGTTTATTATCAAACAAACGACAGCACATCGGCGCTTTTATGGTGGGAATATACCAATGCGGCCGAACCTCTTGCGCTGAGCTATTCGGATTTGAATACCGAATCGTCTGATTTTACCAAGACACAGGTGGTATACCTCGAAGCAGAGCACACAAAAAAAGCCAAGGTCAGTCCGCGTGCCGTGCTGGTATATAACGAGATTGCCTATCCGGCTTTTACGGTAGCGGATATGAAGCTGGATAACGGATTCTTAACACTCACCGACGGTGACGGTGACGGCATTTATGATATGATATTTGTGGAGGATTATAAAAGCTTTCGCATTGAATCTAAGGCATCGGACGGTCTGGAGATTTGCGACGCGTTTGGACAAAGCTATCGTTTAAACAGTTATCAAACGGTCGAAATTTTGAATGAATACGGCCGGGCAACCACGGCGGCGGCCTTTGAACTGAATCAGGTAGTTTCTGTTTTTGAAAGCAAAGGGCAGGAATATCTTAAAATTCGCATATCGGTTGATAAAACGACGAATGTTTTTAAACAGACAGATACGGAACATAACCGAAACCGATATACAATCGGTGAAAAAACCTTCAGCGCTTCGGCCTATTTGCAGCAGCAAATTACAAACGGACATTATCACCTGCCGGAGCTTATCCCCGGCGAAAATTATCGCGCATATTTGGATTTTAACGGTGATATTGCCGCATTTGATGCAATGGGTGCCATTGAATCCTATGCTTATTTTTTGGCGGCTAAACGCACAGGCGGCGGTCTGGATGACCGTGTTAGCGTAAAGCTTGTGCTGGAGGATGCACAGACGGCCGTTCTGCCTGCCGCGAAGAAGCTGACCATTAACGATGCGGCAGCCAAGGCAGCCGATATTTTATTGCTCACCGAGCTGAAAAACGGAAGCGATTGGCAGCCGCAGCTGATTAAAATCAAAACCAATGTTAAAGGAGAAATTAAATCTCTTGAAACCGCATCGCGAAAAAGCACAACGGATGTTTTTAACAGTGTCGGGTTCGACCCCTACCGTTTTTCGCTTGTTTATGATGAAACGAACACCTATTATTACACCAACGGCCGCAATATGGTCGGCACAAGCGGTAAACAGTATACCTTGGGTGATAACACGGTTATGTTTTATATTCCGCCCGATGGTGACCCGGCCTATATAAAAACCTACCGTGGCATAAAGGAAACGTTTTTGCCTGCGCGCAGTCAGTTAAAGGGCTATGATGCGGACAGCAGCTACATGCTCGGGGCGCTTGTGTTTACCGATATTCCCGATACCGCCGATACGGATAACATGGAATATGCCTCATATCTTTATATTGTGAAGCATGTCGGTACGGTTGCCGATGCAGACGGTACACAGCTTAAGCAGCTGACAGCTTATTCTCACAGTATAGAATGGAAAATGGTCGAATATATGCCCGGCATTATCGGCGATGATATTAAAGAGGGCGATATTCTCCGTTTGGCTGTGAATGCCGATGACAAGGTAAAGCGCTGCACAAAAATCATCTCAACCGAAGGCGGTCGCCCCGCGCCGGGTGCCTTTAATCTAAACGACTTAACACGCAGCCGCAGCGCATATAACGGCAGCACAAGCGTAGCCTGGGGATACCCCTGCGGTGTCAGCCCGTATTCGCTCACGCTTTCAACGGATGAAGAGGGCGGTTCTATTATTCATGTGCCGTTTTACAGCTCTATGACAACATACATCACGTATCATGCCGAGCGTAAAACCTGCAGTGCCTCAACCTATAACGGGTATAAGGACATTCCGGTTACGGCAACTTTAAACAGTACAACGGGTAAATTTGACATTGCCGATAAAAATGTGATGGTGCTTGCGACCACAAACAGTTCGGGAGCCTATGACGTGATTATCATACGTTTTGGAGAGTGATTGCGCTATGCTGAGAAAGATATGTAAGGGTGTTGCCGTTTTTCTTTGCTGCCTGCAGCTCTGGGTCATTGTACCCGTTCATGCAGAAAACAGTCTTGCCGATTTTTTAGAGGGCATAACGGCAGAACGCTTTACACAGCATGAATCACCGATGGCTGTTACCCGCGATTTAATGCTTGACCTGACGGATTTGCCGGAGGGAGCGGAAGCGGAGTTTGTGAGCGGAGATACCTCTGTTTTGACCATCAGCGGTGATGTGGGTGCAATAACGCGCGATGCATATGCGGCGCGCAATGTCGTATTGACCTTGCGGCTGCAAAAAAACGGCACCGTATTGACAAAAGACTTTGTATATACGGTGCTCAGTGCATCCACGCACGTATACGCATCCGAAAGCTTTTACTATCCGTCTTACGCAAATCATCTGGTGACGGACGTACAACCGATTGCTAATTCTGTAACGGCGGCCGCCGTACCATCTTCTGTTTACGGCAGCGGATGGATGAGCGCCTATCCGACAGAACTTACGGGTGAGAGCATCAATGCACAGCGTTTTAAGACGGTTTTAAAAGAAGAAAACGGTGCATACGGCTTGTATTCATATCGCAGCCTGGCTTTAGAGGAATATAACTATACGCGTTATTTGTTTGGTGACAAGCCAACCGGTAAAACCATGCTTTCGATGCGGCTGAAATGTAACGAAACAGAGCCGCAGCAGATTTATCTGTTTCAGCTTTGGGCAAATTATTTGCAGGCGGACGGTTCGCTTAAACGTGCCCGTCCCGTAGAGATACAGCTGCATCGCCGCCAAAATGACGGCTGGATTTTGGGTAACGGCGAAAATATGGAGGACAGAAGCGTACCGGAGGGCGATACCTGGTTTACGCTGGGCTTGCAGCTGGATTTGGAAAAACAGCTGTTTAACGTATATCTTGACGGTGTGAAGCTTAACGAGGCGGCCATTTCATTTTACGAAAAGGGCGCTGCTGACCGCACGAATTGTATGGAAATTAATGACTTTCAGTTTAACTCTTATCGAAAATACGGCGGCGGCGCTCTCTGGCTGGATGATTTTGTGGTGATGAGCGATAACAGCGAAACGGAGAAAAACCAATATAAGCTGCATTTGGCAGATGCCCTGGAGTTTTCGGCTGTGGCACGGTCTGCAAGCGGGCAACCGATAGATGCGGATCATATATCGGAGAATTTTTCTGTTTCTGTGCAGAATAACGAGGCTCTTTCGGCCTTTTGTGCGGCACACAATCTATCCGTTGGCTGGGAAAGCGGTAACGAGGGGGTTATTTCGTTTTCGCAGGGGGCGGCAACGGTAACACGAGGTGCGCTGACACAAGCCGTCAAGGTAACGGCTTGTATTGAACAAAACAGCGATGCGGATTATGTAAAAAAAGATTTTTTACTGACGGTTCCCTGTGCCGACGGTGCCGAAGGGGTTGATGCGGCTTATCGGGCGTTGCGCGAAGAAGCGCTGACAACCGAAACGGCAGACGGTATCAGCCGAAATCTTACCCTTCCTTTGTATGAAGACGCTTCGGTCAGCTGGACAAGCAGCAGACCGGAGGTGTTGACGGAGAACGGTACGGTTTTACGCGGTGCATCAGATTGTGATGTGGATTTGACAGCGCATATAACGAGCGCGGATGGACAATATTCTGTGCAGAAAACATTGCATTTCACTGTGCTTTCGGCCGATACGTTTGTATATGCGGCCGAGAATTTTTATCATCCTGCGGCCTTGGGACAAGAATTGAGCCATACCTCCCTAAACGGTTGGCGCAATGTATATACGGCGGCATCGCCGCGGCTTTATAATACCGTGCAGCAGGAAACGGACGGTAATTATGTTATGCGTACCGACCGTGAAGAAGCCAATCTATATGATTATAATTTTTGTAATTTTCATTTTAAAAAAGCGCCTGAGCATCAGGGCAGCGTCTACTTTAAATTTCGTGTAGAACACAGCGCCGTACCGCAGATTTATATTTTGCAGTTAAGCGGCAAGTACCGCGATGCAGGCGGTGCGCTGCACGATGCGCAAATTGCTGAAATCCAGTTGCATTATCAGGGCAGCGGCGGACGCATACAGGCTATGATAGGTACCCATAAGCCGTCGCCGACACTGTTACATGCACCGCCGCAGACGCATGAGTGGCACACGGCGCAGTTTACGGTAGACAATCATTTGCAAACCTATGATTTTTATTTGGACGGTCAAAAGCTGAATCGTCAGCCGCTTTCATATTATACAGCAAATGAAGATGTGGATTTTGCATATCTCAGCGACTTTAGCTATAACACCTATCGTGCATACGGCGGCGGCTGCATTATGATTGATGATGTGTGCGTTACGGGCAGACAGGGTACAACCCTGGCATGTCATTTATATGATGGGGGGACAATCAAAGCAAGGGACGCAGGCGAAATTGTTTCCGGCAGCATGAAAGCGAAGGTGCTTTTATATAACGGTCGGGATCAAGCAGTCAGCGGAACGGTTTTTTTGGCAGCGTATCAAAATGACCGGTTGCTTTATGTTAAACGCAGAGAGGCTGAGCTTGCGGCGCGCGCTTCGGCGCAGGAGGTAACCTTTTCCGAGCTTAGCTTTCCATATGCCGACGGGACAGAAGTGAAAGCTTTTTTTGAAGAAGCAAGCACTCTTAGCCCTCATGCAAGCAAGGCTGTATGCGGCAATCGGCTGGAAAAGCTGCAGGCCGAGGCAATCACGGATGCGGATACCGGGCGCAGCTATCAGATGATTCGTTTGTTTGGCTCAAATAGTGTACGCGGCTATTTCACCATGCAGGGCTGGTCGGCCAACAGCGAAAAGTTCTATTTTTGGGATGAAGATTTTAATATTTACGAGTTTGATACGGCGGCAGACCGCGGACGATTTATTGACCGTGCGATGGGTGATTATGCCATTATTACAACACCGTACAATCATTTGTTTTACATTAATCGCAACAGAGAAATTATAAAAATGGATTGCAGCACTTACCAAAAGACAAAAATAACGGACATTCCGCCCGAATATTGCACCGGCCGGGTGAGCATGCTGCAGGTGAACAACGATGAGTCGCGCTTGAGTGTGGATTGGAAGGATGTAAAAGGGGATATTGACCCGGAGAGGGCAACACGATTTCCCGTGTATGATATAACAGACGGAACGTGGTTATTAGAAACAAGCTATGGCTTTGAAACACCGCAGTATGCCCCGAACCATCTAAACATCAACCCTGCACCCGATAAAAGCAATCTGGTTTTGTTCGCCCATGAAGGGAACTATATTCATGACCGCATATGGGTGATGGATATTCATTCGGGAAAGGCTTATAACGCTTTTTCTCAAAAACGATATTCTCCATATGAATCGGGCGAAACGGCAGGGCACGAAACATGGACTTATGACGGCAAGCGGATTTTGTTTGCCAAATCCGGAAAAATCGGTTACGGCGGTGCCGTTACGGTCGGTGTTGACGGAACGGACAGACGCTATATTAATTCGGATTACAGTTATCTGCATATCGGAGCCAGTCCGGTCAGCGACCGCTGGATTGTCGGAGATACAAGCTACAACGGCAGCACAACACAAATTGTATTGACGGATTGCTATACAGGTGACAGTTACTTGCTGGCTACGGTGCGCCAAACGGGTGAAAACCCGGGGCACAGCCACCCGGCCTTCAGCCAGGACGGGCAAAAGGTTTGGTTTGGTTTGTATGATTCTGATGAAACAACTTGTATCGGCTGGATGGACATTTCGGATATTATTAACAGTGCACCGGAGGTTTCGCGCTATGTGCTTTCGGAAAACTGTACAATCGAAACAGCCGAGCGCAGCGATGAGGTGCAGCGTGTTGAGATAAACGGCGTAACGGCATATCAAATTCCTGCAAACGGTGTGATGCGTGTGCAGGCAGACACTGAGGAAAAAGAGGATTGTGCAGCGGATATTACCGTTTCGTATTTAGATGACGGAACCGGTTCATTTGCGCTTTCGTACTTTGTTTGGGAGGTCGGAGCGGAAACGAACGCGCTGAACAAGAAGACGGTCACGATTCAAAAAACAAATACGGGAGTGTGGCAGAGCCAAACCATTTCGCTCGCACACATGAATCTGGAAAATATGGAACGGCTTGGTGCGGATTTTATCTTACAAACCGATACGACACCATGCATCATCGGTTTGGTTTCGGTAGCAATCAGGCCATAAAATTATACTGCGGGAGGTTTGTATGAAACATTTTAAAAAACATCTTTCGGTTTATTTGGGGATGCTGTATCTGACGGCGCTTTGCGTGTGCCCGGCAGCGGCAGAAACGCAAAGCGGCATGACCGTAGCGACATCCGGCGGTATGCTGGCAGTACGGACATCCTTTTCGGACACACAGGATTTTGTACAGCAAATCGGTAATTTGTTCACCATGAATGACCCAAGCAGAACATCCAATGATCCGGTTGATTTCGGCAGAAGCTATCTCTTGGGTAAAACAGAGGATATATGGAGCCAAAGCATTCATATCAGTCAAAATCAGAGCACGCTGGATGAAGCAACGCCGCTGATGATTAATGCATCTTATATGGGCGCCAATCATGGTCAGGACAGGGGAATGTGCGTCCGTGCGGAGAATCACGGTCTGACCTATCGTGACATCGGTTCGCGCTGGATTGCGGCCGGCAAAACCAGAACAGGCACAGACAAAAGTGATATTGCGTGGAATCTGCTTCGCATTATTGACGGTGATACACTTTTATTCCTGTCGGATGATGCGGGAGCCGATACATCTTATACCTATAATTTTTATAAGGATCTAAACGGTGCCATGACGCGTGAGGAAACTAATGCGACGATAACACCGCAAGCGGTTACAACTGTGCAGGTGCAGCCCTCTGTTCGTCATACGGCAAAAACGGCCTATGTATACAGCGGCGGTGTGCGGCTTAAGGTTGAAAACGGAAAGAGCTATACCGATTGCAGCCGGCTGGTGATTGATGAGGTGTATGATATTATCAATCCCACTACGGTTGCCGATGCGGTGCGTGCCGGTGCTCCCGAGGGCGGATATACACAAAATCCCGATTTGACGGAGGGCGGCCGCAGTATGCTGCGGTATCATGTTACATACACCGTTATGCCGGACGGCACGGTGCTGACGGAAGCTGACCACGAGGTTTTGGAGGAAATTCGGATTGACTCGTACGGCTTGATGCAGTATCAGGTTAAGCAGGATTATGCCGGCGGCGGTATTTATCGGTATTTGCCGAATACCAAAGCGTTTACGGCAGCTAAGGCCGGTAACACGGCGGTGACAGAAACCTTTGATTTTTCATCCCCTCATCCGATAAAGGGCAATGCAGCCAGCTATCCGAACAGCTATGTTCTTTCCGCTCAAAATGATTGTGTTAACGGTCAGTATCCGAACGAGCGGCATATTGATTATTTTCACAACACCTCCGGTCAAACCGTATCGGCCTATGCCTGCGGATATTTGCCGGTTGGGTGGGGAGCACCGGAAAACCGCGCAAGTGCGGCTCGCGGAGGATTTTATTTTTATAACAGTTTAAAGGCCTACCCCCGACTGTGTGAAATATTCAGAGCCGCAGCCGGGACAAAAATAGAGGCGGCAGGCTATAAAAAGCTGTTTTTGACAGAAGGTGAAGCAGGGCAGAGCAGATATACGATACCGTATAAGGGAAAGCTTTATACGTATATTGATATGTTTCAAAACGGTATAGAGGCCGAACTGCCCGATGGTTATGAAATTATTACAAAAAGCGCCAATATAACGACAGAGGGTCAAAAAGCGCGGGCACAGCTTGCCGAAGGGGATACACATGCCTATCTGGTGACCGTATCCGATGACCTCGACTCCGGCGATACACAATCGGCGCTTGCGGTGCTTACAGGGATTACGGCCGAAAGTATCAGTGAAGAACCGCTTGACTTTGTGACAAAGAATTTATATCTTCCCACCGAAACGAGTGCGGAGGGTGTTACGTTAAGCTGGACAAGCAGTGACAGTCAAGTGGTTGCCGAGGATGGTACGGTGCAGCGACACATGATTGAAAGAAAACATGTAACGCTTACCGCCTGTGTTGTCAGCGGCAGCGAAGCGCTGGAGAAAAGCTTTAACATAACAGTGTTGCCGCGTACGACAAGGGTTGCGGTGAATGAGGGCTTTGCACACCCCGAAAGGCTGGGACAGTCTTATAACGGGGTTGACGGCTGGACGGCTGCCGGAACGGGTGCGGCAGAGCTTATCAGGGCTGATAACAATTATTTGCTGCAAACCACACAGAAAAAAGAATATAGTGTCGATGAAATTGCCTTTCGGCAGAATATAACCGACTTTGCACCGGGAGATGACGGCAGCTACACGGTATCTTATAGGATTCGCCTGCCGCAGCTTTCTGACGCCATGGTGCGCAGAATAGCCATTATAGCAAACGGCAAAACGACGCTTTCGGCGATTTCGGTTACAAGCAGCGGCAAGCTGACAGTGATTGATGACCTTGCAGCGCAGCCATGGTACGGCACATCGGCAGCGCCGTATACGATGGTGCAGGCAGAACGATGGATTACGGTGCAAACCGTGATTCATACAACAGACAACACGCAATCGGTTTACGTTGACGGTGCGCTGTTGGCCGAACGGGCGGCAATGCTTGAGGTGCCGGCTCAGTATGATGCGCTGGGTGTGCAGCTGCAATGCCGCTTTGCAGGCAGCGCGGGAGAGAACAGCAGCGTGGTGTGGCTGGATGATCTGCGCATATATGCCGAGGATTCGAAGGAAAGCTATTTGGCAGCAATGACAGATGCGGAAAAGGTTTCGTTTTTTGCTTCTCTGCTCACGCTGCAAAATCTGACGGCAGAACAACCGCACGAAATTACCCAAAATCTTACTTTGAATGCGGCATATAAAGCTTATGATTTGACGGCATGTGGTGTTCGTGTCGATTGGGAAACGGATGCACCGTCTGTTATATCCGTTGATGGCGTAAACGGAGTGGTGACACAAGGTGAATTTTCGGCCAAGGCGACATTGACGGCAACCGTTACGGCAGGTGCAGTGCAAAAAAGGCTTATGTTTTCGTTCGGTGTACCCGTACGCAACAGCAGCGGCATTGACGACAGCACCTATGCATATATTGATTTTGACTCCTCAGCGCCCGCTGTTGCAAACAGTACCTTGACGGAGGATGATGCTGCACACGGCAGGGTTTTAACGGTCACCAACACAACAAGCGGCACCGAGGTGCACGGGCGCAGCAATCAGGGTGTGTATACACCGACGGGTAATGTCCGCTGTTATTTCAGCTGTGATGTAAAGTTTAAAGGTGATGATTTAAACAGCTGCGGTATTTTGCGTATCTTCGGGGATGACGGCACAGAGGTTATCTCGCTTCGCCTGAACTACACAAAACGTACCATAGACCTGATTGATTCACAGGCATATTACAGTGGAGCGGTGCTTACATCGGCCAACCGATACACACCGTATGATATGCCGAAAGACCTTGCCGAGAATGAATGGATGTCGGTGTGCATTGCATACAATCACATATCACGCACCTATCAGGTATATATAAACGGCACACTTATCAATACAATCCCGCATTTAAAGGCCTATGCACACAAGGAGAGCCTTTTTGCCTTCCGCGGTTTTGAAATAGCGGTTTCAAACCGAGGAACGATGTATATGGATAATTTTTCGGCTCGTGTGAGCCATGATGCCCGAGCCGATCGTGCCGATGCGGCACTGAATGCAGCGCTGCTGACCTATGCATCACCGCTGATGCACGATGCGCTGACAACGACAGAACAGTTTGAAACGGCCGGCCCGACCTCACACAGTATTCATACGAGTGCCGATGTACAGAAAAATCCCGGACTGTACACCTTTGGTGACAGTACAACCACACTCAGCTACAAAATAGACGGCGAGGCGGTTACGGGATTTTCGGCAGATAGGCCGCAGCTTAAAACACTGGAGATTACAGCCGTTTGTGACGGCGAAAGCAAAACAAAAAGCCTGGTGCGCAGAACCGCACCGGTTTCGATTGACAGAAGGTATGACGGCAAAATGGTGCTGTTTGGCGAAACAGACGGCAAAACACTGGTTGCGGCAAGCTATCAGGCCATGCAAAAGCTGTGTGGTGTAACGTTTTATGATGCGGCGGCATCAGAGCCGATCGGCCAAGCAGCCGATGATGGAAAAACCCTTACATTATATGTCTGGAACAGCTTACAGAACTTACAGCCGGCGGCTTTTTCAAAAATTCTGCAATAATTTTCTTGCCAACAGCTTAAAGATGTGGTATAACTAAAGTAAGCGCTCTGCGCACCTTTACGGCGATGGAGCGCTTACTTTCGGAGGGGTTAGCATGATACGAATTGTGATTGTGGATGACGAGGCAATCAGCCTGCAAAGCATGGGGCGCTTTATCGAGCATATTCGAAGTGATGTTTCGGTAGAGGGAATGTTTGAAAACATGGATAGCGCCGTGCGGTTTTTGGCTGAAAACGAGGTCGATATGGTCATTACGGATATTAAAATGCCGAATGGCAGCGGCATTGAATTGGCGCGTCACATACAAACAAACTATCCGAATATTAAAATTGTTTTTTTGTCGGCCTACCGGGATTTTGAATATGCGCAGCAGGCCATTGCGCTTGATGTTAAACATTACCTTTCCAAACCGATTGACGTATCCGAGTTGTCGGAAATGCTCGACCGTATGGTTCGGCTGATTGAGGAGGAGAAAGAGAAAAACAGCCGTAAGGAGGATCGCTACAGCCGATATGACACACTGTTAAACTGGGCTAAAACAGAAATGTATTCTGATATTTTGGCAGGACTTTTAACCGATGAGCAGGAAATCAGAAAATATGCGGCCGATACGGAGCTTTCTGAGGAAGAACAAAATGCCTGTCATGGTGTTGTTATGGCACGGTGCGACAGAATTACGGCTTTTCCCAAGGGGCGCGGCGAATACTATCATCTGCTTTCCAATTTAATGCGAGAGTTTAAGTGTATTGCCGATTATGTCACCATTACCAAGCAGGAAAACGAGGTGACCATGGCCATTCGCTTCCATCCGGAGCTGTCGCTTGAATCGGCAAAATCCCGCTTGGCGCATGATTACGAGGCTGTGCAGAAAACCTGTGCCGAAACACTTTCGGTTCAGCTGGTGTTTGAAACCGTTTATGTTTGCAGCTCGCTCTTTGAGCTGACGGGGTATAAGGATATGCTGCATAATCTGCAGCTGTTTCAAATGAAATTTCAAGAGCTTTCTTCGGCTGTGTTTTCGGGCAATGCGCAAAAGGCAGATGCATTATATGCCGGTATTGTCGGCTATGCTTATACCCTGGAATTGACGCAGACCAAAAAAATGCTGGCAGAAATGTTTACCGCTTTGCAAAAAAGCTTTCAGGGTGCGGCAACGGGGAGTGCGCCCTTACGCAATATCGAATCGCTGGAGACCTGCCGAAGCCGTAAAGAACTTCAAGCGGTTTCGGATCAATTATATGCGCAGCTAAAAGAATTTCAGCTGTTTTCCACAGCCGGCATGGAGGCGCTTACCATTCAAAAGGCCAAGGATTTTGTGCAAAACAACTATATGAATGATATTATGCTGGAGGATGTGGCAGGTCACGTGAATTTAAGCAGCTTTTATTTCAGCAAGTTTTTCAAAGAAAAAACAGGTGAAACACTGACCGATTACATCACGCAAATTCGTATGCATGCGGCAACGGAACTGTTTAAACGGCGCCGCTACAAAATTTATGAAATCAGCGAAATGTGCGGCTATAAAAGCCGAAAATACTTTTCGCATGCCTTTAAACAATATACGGGATATACCCCCAGCGAATATCTGCGCACCTTGAATCTGCATACGGAGGAATAAGCATGTCTATTTGCAAGCAGCTGCTTTTGCATTTTCGGGATTATAAATTTAACAGTGTTTTTGTGCGTAATATGATTATTATTTTTTTGGCGATTGCCTGTCCAACGGTATCGCTTTACAGTATTATGTACCATTTCAGCCGCAAAAGCGCTATGCAGTATGCGTACTCAAGCAATTCAGAACTGTGCGGCACGGTACAAAACATAACGGATGCCATAATGGGTGAAATGGCAACTTTGGCCATTAATACCTCTATCATGTCCGAGGTGAGCCGACTGATGCTTTTTCCGGGAGATAACAAAGAGCGAGATGCGATTCTGAGCCGTTATCTCAAGAACTTTCTGTTCATTTATGATTATTTGGATTCTATGTATTTGTTTTGCAATGAAAATCAAAAGGTAATCACCAAAGACCCGGAGTGTATGCGTCTTTCGGATATGGAGGATCAGGACTGGTACCCCGTTTACCAAACAATGCAAAACGAGGAACTTTTAATTTATTTTCGTAAATATCAAAATCATTATCCTTATTATCTTACGGTGATTAAACCTGTCTATACAACCGATACGGATAATGCCGGCGCCGTGGTTTTAAATATTAACACTAAACGTTTGTGCGGCTCGTATAAAACAAGCGGACGTACCGGGCGGCAGCAATTTGTGCTTGCTGATTCCGGGGGACAGATTATATATTATACAGATGAAAAAAAGATTGCGTCAAACATGCAGGATTATGAAATGACGAGGCTGTTTTGCGGAATAGCTGCAGGTGAAACGGGCAAAATACGGCAAAACGGCGAGAATTATGTGGTTTCGCATTTACCCTCGAAAAATTATGATTTAGACTATTACTGCGCCATGCCGCTTGATTTTTACAGCGCCGGCGATATGAATTTGATTATTACACTGCTTGTGATGGTGGGTGTTTCGCTGCTGCTCGGCACACTTATCAGCGCATATATTTCGGTGAAGGTTTTTACGCCGATTGAAAGCATTATGGAAATTTTGGATGATCCGACACCATGGCTGCATGTCAGCCAGAGACAAAACAAAAATGAAACGGATTATATTTTACAAAAAATCGTAAGTACACAGGTGACAAACCGCGACTTGCTGGATGAACGCGACAGGCGTATCATGCTTTTAAAGCGTGCGCAGACCATGATGCTGCAGCTGCAGATTAATCCGCATTTTTTGGGCAACACCTTAAATGCCATCAGCTGGATGGCAATAGAACTGACAATGTCGGATAATCAGGTATCGCGGGCTATTTCACAGCTGGCGCGCCTGTTTAAAACCGGAAGCGATACAACGGATTATATGACGAGTCTGGCTGCGGAAATAGATTATACCAAACAATATATTGAAATTTTAAATGTTCGCTATCCGGATATTTTCAAGACCGAATGGATTGTGGAACCGGCCGTGCAAAATGCCAAAATTCCCAAGATGACCTTGCAGCCGCTGATTGAAAACGCGGTATATTACGGCATTAAGCCAAGCGGACGCAAGGGAACGGTTACCGTTACGGCGCGCGTGGAAAACGGCATTGCAGAGCTTAGCGTTTCGGATACGGGTGTTGGTATGAGCCGTGAAAAAATGGAGGCTTTAAATTCTGAGTTATCCAAAGAATATGTGTATTTTGACGGGCATATCGGGCTGAAAAACGTAAATCAGCGCCTAAAGCTGATTTACGGCGAGGCGTACGGACTGCATTTGGAGAAAAATTCTTCCGGCGGTGTTCGCGCAGTGCTGCACTTTCCTTATATCGACTGATTTCTTTTTATATCGGCTGATTATTTTGCATCGGGATACAAACACATCGGTGCGGCTTTTGCCGAGCATACGGATAAATACCTTCGGAGCCTTTGCGTGTCATTGACGTTCAAAGGCTCTGTTTTATATTATGCGCTGTGTGCAGCGATATGAATGTTTTTACATTTTCCTTTGATGAATAGCGCAAAATATATGTCCATTCTTATTTTTTTAGTCTTTTCATACATCCTTTTTGTGCGTTATAATTATGATATAAAGGATTTACCATGTAAAAGGGTGATGTACATGAATCAGCAGGTCAATATCAAGCCGCAGGCATTGATTCAGCGTGTTACAGAACGCATGTTCAGCATGCGCAAAAAAGCATCGGTTGAAAAACTGCCGTATACGCCGTATGCCGGTTATAATACATCATGGCCGGGTTTTTGGTTTTCAAAGGTGATAGATCGGCCGCTTTGTGAGGGCGATTATATATATGCCATAGCAGAACTGCCCGGCCCGTATGCGCGAAAGCTGTTGATTTCGCTCACGGGCGATACGGAAATTGCTTTTAACGGAGAAGTCATTAAAGGGTATCCCAACGGCGGTATGCGTTCTTATCCGGTGCAGTTTCGTGAGGGAAAGAATCTGTTGCTTGTGCGGTATCGGCTTTCGGCACCCGATTTTGGTTTTGAAATCTATATCGGGACAGAAGAAATGCCTGTGTATTGGCCGAGTGCTTATTTATATAAAACACGTCCGGTTATTCCTGTCGGTCAGGTCTGCGGCATGGAGGGGTTTGCTTACTCCCGACCCTATACCGCAGCGGAGCGGCAGCCTGCCATGCGACCCGAAGAAATTGAATGGATCGGCCCACGCGTGCCGGAGTGCCCCAAGACGCTGAGCTTTGACTTTGACGATATGACGGATGAAGCTATGGCATCTGCTCTTACCCGGGCAAGCGGATTTGTGCAGCTGCGTCATAATGCGCCGATAACGGTATGCGTCAACGGGCAGATAGCGTACAGAGCCGAGAGCGGCACATATGCAGCCCAACTGCCGTCTGAAACAGAGCTTTGCGTGGTGGCGGAAAGAAGGGAATCTGATTTTGGTTTTACCGTCGTCAGCGGCAGCTTTTCCCTTCCGTTTTACAAAACCGAGCATCGCGATTTATGCTGGTTATGGCTGGAGGGGGTATCACTTGCCGATGAGGCTGTGCAGTTTAAAAAGCCGTATCGGACGCAAAAGGGCAAAATGGTATTTTATCGGTTTGGGCGGCAAAATACCTATTTGCGTCTGTATTTAAACACGGCTTTTTTCGGCCAATGGTTTTATGCCATTATGGTGGGGCTTTATGGTGTTTTAAAAATGGCCGAGCGTTTGGAACAGAAGACATACATTGATTATTTTGTTGAATCTATGTGCGTATTGGAGGATTATTATGACTATGCACAGTATGATGCGGCGCAGTTCGGTTTTGCAAGCTTTTTATCCTCCTCCTGCAATTTACATGATTTGGACGGCATCGGCACAATCGGCATGAACACCGGGGAACTGCTGCGTATCACAAAGGGTGCGCATGGCAAAAGGCTGTTTTATGAGCTTGAAAAAGCACTTTCAAATGTACCGCGCACAAAGGATGGGGTGTTCTATCGGATTCAAACCTTTTGGGCGGATGACTTTTTTATGGGAATCCCGTTTTTAGCGCGCTTGGCCGCCATCGGCGGCAAAACAGAATATTTTGACGAGGCGGTTCGTCAGGTGCGCGGCTGGTATTCATACTTATATATGGAAGATAAACAAATTTTTTCGCATATCTATTTTGTAGAGCAAAACAAGCCGAATCGGATTCCGTGGGGACGCGGTAACGGCTGGGTGCTGTTTGCGCTTTCGGAGCTTTTGGAATATTTGCCGCAAACGCACCCCGGCTATCCTGATATGCTGTCGCGTTTTCAGACGCTGGCAAAGGGCATCCTGCGGTATCAGGATGCAGGCGGTATGTGGCATCAGGTGCTTGACGAACCGGAAACATATGAAGAAAGCTCCGGTACGGCCATGTTTATTATCGGTCTGGCTCGCGGCATAAAAAAAGGGTGGCTGGATTCTGAAATTACACCCTCTGTATGGCGCGCGTGGAATCGGCTGGCAACAGTCTGTGTTACAAAGCAGGGTGATGTGGAGGGCATTTGCATAGGCTCCGGCTGCCATATGGAACGCAGCTACTATCAAGAACTGGGCGCGTGTGAAAATGATGACCACGGTGTTGGCGTATTGCTTTTGGCGGCAACCGAAATGCTTGATTTGCCGCTTGCGTAATGTTTAAATCGGCTTTTACAGCCGTACCATATTTTATATAAGGAGGATCTGGGTATGAAAAAATCTAAATTGGTTTCTTTACTTTTGGCTACACTGCTGGCCGTAACGGTTTGTGCCGCACCTGTGTTTGCAGATGAAGCAGCAGAGCTTGCGGCGGCCAAGGCCGCTTTAACGGCAGAAGTGCTGACGGCCGCAACGTATGAGCCGGCAGAGTTTATCACACAATCACTTTCGCTGTCTTCGGAATTTGAAGGGTGCAGTGTTTCGTGGCAGTCGGATGCGCCGTCTGTGATTGCAGCCGACGGCACAGTGGCACGGCCTCTGCTTGATACGGCGGTGAACCTGACAGCCACACTGACAAAGGGTGCCGCAAGCGATACAAAGGTGATACCGCTGGTGGCCAAATCGGCTGCGGTTACGGTAGAAAAGCAGGATACATTTTATGATGCTGCGGTGACCGAGCTGCCGGCTGAAAAATCAGAGTATCGGTTTATGAAAATAATAAGAACCGGCATGGCCAAGCTGGCAAAAGATGCAAACAACGATTATTATACTGAGGTTGATTTTGATACGCATAGCGGTGCTTTCGGTTCAACGGTATACGTAAACAATCAATTAACATCAAACAGCAGCAGTCCGCTTTATGCCTATTATAAGGTTAAAATGGCGGGAGCTTCTAAAAACGGTATAGATTTGCGTTTAAGCATTCGTAATGGTTCAAACGGATCTAAAAAGACCGATATAACCGTGGCACGTATTAGAAATGTAACGGACTGGACGCCGCTTTTGGTTAAAATTGATTTGGCGAATCGCAAAGCAAGCTATAAGCTGGGTGACGGTGCGTGGCAGCAATATTCCGACTTTCCAACGGACTATGAATATGCGGCAGGTGATTTTGTCAGCGATTTACTTTTTAGTCGTGCAGGGAGCAGCACCCCCGAAAACAAATTGATGATTTCCGATGCGGCAGTTTATACCGAACGGAATATCAGTGAGGTTTTGGCCGCCAAGCCGGCCGCAGAGCGCGTAGCCTTCTTTAAATCGTTAATCACACAGGAAAGTATGACGGTGGAAGAACCGGATGAAATTGCAAATGATTTGACACCCGGCGCCGGCTATGCCGCGTTTGACTTAAACGCCTGCGGTGTTTCGATTAGCTGGGAAAGCGATAATGAAAGCGCCATTGCGGCAGATGGCACCGTAACGGCCGGTTTGATGCCCAAGACGGCAACCTTAACGGCAACCATAACGGCAGAGGATGTGATCGAAACACTTGCCTTTACCTTTGTTGTACCCACGCAGGACAGTAAAAAGCTTGATGCGCCGTATGGGTATTGCGATTTTGAGGATAATGCGGTGATTGAACAATTAGGGCTTGAACCGTATGGAAACTACGCCTCATATGACCTTGTAAATGAGACAACAGGCACACACGGGCGTGTGCTCAGGCTGCAAAATACAAGTGTAGATCAGGCCGCATATGTAAGCACAAATGGTGCGCTGTATACGCTAAAGATGGATAAGCGTTATTACATCAGCGCAGATATTAAATACAGGCGTGATAACTTGGAAAAAGCCGAGAATGCCTTTGGCTGCTTTAATGTTATGGGAGTGGGGAATCAGGTTGCCTGTGAAGTTGGTTTCGATTTCAAGACAAGCAGCATCCGACTTTCGTACTCTAAGCCCAAACAAAACGGCAGTGTGGCTTCGGACTATCTGGTTGCAACATACCCCATGCCGGAGGGTGTTGCCGAAAATGAATGGTTCCGCGTTTTTGTAGATTATAACTCTCTTTCCAAAACCTATCAGGTATATGTGAACGATACCTTGATTAACGAAATACCGCTCATAAAGGTGCATCTCGAAAACACGGGAAATGCGCATCCTCTCCGCGGCTTGCAGCTGGGTCTTTCTAAAGCCGGTACCATATGGATGGATAATTTCTCAATTCGGGAATGTAAGAATCAGGATAATCTAAAAGCAAATGCAGGCATCAATGCGGCGCTGGTTACCTATGCATCTGCATTGCATCACGACGCATTAACCTCTGTCAGCTTTGAAAAGACGGGACCTTCGGCTTATACACAAACCACAACGGATGTTTTTGCCAACCCGGGTCTTTACGACTTTTCGGGCGGTGCTGCGCTGAGCTATAAGATAGACGGTGCGGCGGCCGATAGCCTGACGGCAGACAGTATAGGGGTTAAAACATTGGAGATTACAGCTGTTTCGGGCAACAAAACCGAAACAAAAACCGTTATGCGCCGCACAGCGCCGATTTCAATTGACGATATGACCGTTACGGGTAGCACTTTGACATCGGTTCGCCTTTCGGGCAGTGTAAACGGTAAAAAGCTTATGACGGCAGCTTATGCGGCAGACGGAAAGCTGCACGATGTGCGGATATATGATGCGGCAACAGAAGTTACGGCCGACCTTGCGGTGCCGGCGGGCGGCAGCATCAGAACATTTGTATTTGACAGTCTGACCGGTTTGCTGCCGATAGCATACAGCCGATAAAGAGAATCCTGTAATTTTATAAACAGGCAGTCCGAAATATCATCGGTATTTCGGACTGCCTGGTCATTTACGAGAAAATGCGGCCAATAGAAATGGCAGAACTACCACTAAATATCAACCGAAAAAGGAGTAATCAAGTGAAGCAAGACGCGTTTATCGAGATAGCGGCAAGGGGGATCGGCGGGCGTATGGAGCTGCTGCATGAGCCGCAGCCGCCCCGATATAAAAAAACAGATTGTGTGCTGAGCAGTACCGATCGGCCTG
>UQYH01000027.1 GCA_900545185.1 uncultured Eubacteriales bacterium
AATCGAACCCTTGTTTCCGCCGTGAGAGGGCGGCGTCTTAACCGCTTGACCAACAGGCCGCATATGAAATTTTAATCATACAACATAGATATTTTACCACAGGTTGCGCAAAAAAGCAAGAGTTTTTTCATAAAATCTTTAAAAAAAACCGCAAAATGCAAAAACCTGCGCCTAAAGCGCCGCAGATTGGCACAGAGGGGTATTTGCTTTCAGAAAAAACCGTAAAAAAGATTCCCTTTTTTATGAATGTATGATACAATAAGAGTGATGCGGCAGGCATAAAACCGCGCCGCAGTTTGTAAGATTGATTTGAAGGAGCATAGATTGATGTCTAAAATATTGGTTTTGGCCGAAAAACCCTCCGTCGGCAAGGAACTGGCACGGGTTTTGGGCTGTAAAAAGTTTGGCGGCGGCTTTATTTCGGGCGATCGCTATATTGTCACCTGGGCGCTGGGGCATTTGGTTACGCTGGCCGACCCGGAGCATTACGGCAAGCAATATAAAAGCTGGCGTCTTGCGGATTTACCCATGCTGCCCGACAAAATGGCGCTTGAGGTGATTCCGGCCACCAAAAAGCAATACAGCGTTGTGCGCGGCCTTTTAAAAAGCGACGAGGTTTCGTCTTTGATTATTGCAACGGATGCCGGGCGCGAGGGTGAGCTTGTGGCGCGCTGGATTATCCAAAAGGCCGGTTTTAAAAAGCCGATTCAACGGCTTTGGATTTCGTCGCAAACGGATAGGGCCATTCGTGAGGGGTTTCAAAATTTAAAGGATGGCAAGGCTTACGAAAGCCTGTATGCTTCGGCACAGGCACGTGCAGAGGCCGACTGGCTGGTGGGACTGAACGTAACGCGCGCCTTAACCTGCAAGTATAACGCGCAGCTTTCGGCCGGGCGTGTGCAAACGCCGACGCTTGCGCTGATTGTGGAGCGTGAAAACGCCATCCGCAAATTTGTTGCCAAGGATTATTTTAACCTAAAAGCCGATTTGGGCGTGCTGACGGCGACCTATCGCGATGCAAACAACCAAACGGCCATTGCGGAGCGTGCCAAGGCAGAAGCAATCGGTGCGGCTGTTCGCGGTCAAAAATTTAAGCTGGCAAAGCTGACCAAAACAAACAAAAAAACACCGCCGCCGGCGCTGTATGACTTAACGGAGCTGCAGCGCGACGCCAATAAACAGTTCGGCTTTTCGCCCAAACAAACGCTTTCGGTTATGCAGTCCTTATACGAGCGGCACAAGGCGCTGACCTATCCGCGTACCGATTCGCGCTATTTGACGGACGATATTGTTCCCACCCTGCCGGAGCGTGTGCGCGCCGTGGCCTTCGGCGATTTTGCGCCCGTTACATCGGCCATTTTTAAGGAAAAGCGAACCATTGCCAAAAGCTGCATCAATAACGCCAAGGTGACGGATCACCATGCAATCATCCCCACGGAGCAGGGTGTGAACTATTTGGACTTAAATGACGATGAGCGCAAAATTTATCGTTTGGTTGTGCAGCGGTTTTTAACCTGCTTTTTTGACGCATATCAATATTGCTCTATTAAAGCGGAGCTGACCTGCGGCGAGCATCGTTTTACCGCCGCCGGCCGTGAAATTACGGATAAGGGCTGGAAAAAGGTATATGACGCGGCCGTGGAGGAGGAAGATACGGAGGAAGAGGAGCAAACGCTGCCTGCCCTTTCGGAGGGGATGGAGTTTGTTTGCGACAGTGTACTGATTAAAAGCGGCAAAACAACGCCCCCATCGCGATACACCGAAGCTACGCTGCTTTCGGCCATGGAAAATCCTTCGGCTTTTATTGAAGATAAAAAAATGCGCGAATACATCGGCGGCGGCCTGGGTACACCGGCCACCCGTGCCGATATTATTGAAAAGCTGTTTTCTTCGTTTTACGTTGAAAAATCGGGCAAAAGCATTGTGCCGACCTCTAAGGGGCAGCAATTGATTAACCTTGTGCCCTCTGACTTAAAAGAGCCGCTTTTGACCGCTAAGTGGGAGCAGACGCTGGATGCCATCAGCCGCGGCAATGCCGATAAAAAGAGCTTTATCGGCGAAATCCGCGGTTATGCCGACAGCCTGGTGAAAACCGTCATTCGCGAGGAAAAGCGATATGTACACGATAACGTGACAAACACGCCTTGTCCCGTTTGCGGCAAAATGCTGCTTTCGGTTAACGGCAAGCGCGGCAAAATGCTGGTTTGTCAGGATCGGGACTGCAGCTATCGCCAAAACGTCAGCTTAAAAACCGGCGTGCGCTGCCCCAACTGTCACAAAACCATGGAGCTGTACGGCGAGGGCGAAAAGCGTACGTATATTTGTCCGTGCGGCTATCGCGAGAAGCTGGCGGCTTATGAAAAACGTCGCAAAAGCGAGGGCGGCGGCGCTTCTAAGCAGTATGTGAAAAGCTATCTGCGTCGGCAAAACGAGGAAGCAAAGGAAGAAAAAACGGCCATGCAGCTGGCTTTTGAAAAAATGATGGCAGAAAAGCAAAAGCACTGATTTGCATACTATGTAAAAATTTATGGTTTATGTAAGAAAATCTAAGCTTTATTGAAAAAATGTTGCATATTTTATCAATATGCGGTACAATAAATAAGAATAAAAAAGGATGAGATGAATATGCCTTATTTGTATTACGATTCCTATTATTTAGTGCTGGTGCTGCCGGCCATTTTAATTGCCATGGCGGCGCAGATTATGGTTAAAACCACGTTTCGCCGATATGCCTCTGTATTTAGCCGCCGCGGCCAAACAGCGGCGCAGGTTGCACGGCGGATTTTGGATGACAACGGCTTGCAGGCGGTTCGCTTAGAGCGCGTCAGCGGCGATTTGACCGACCATTACGACCCGAAGGCCAATGTGATTCGCCTTTCGGATTCTGTGTATAACAGCGCTTCGGTGGCGTCCATCGGGGTGGCCGCGCACGAGGCCGGGCACGCCGTACAGCATGCGGTGGGATATGTACCCATTAAGCTGCGCAACGCGGTGCTGCCGGTGGCTAACATCGGTTCTGCCGCCGCCATGCCCATTATCGTCATCGGCCTGCTGTTAAGCTTTGAGCCGCTCGTTTCCATCGGCATTTTGCTGTTTTCGGCCTTGGTGCTGTTTCAGCTGATTACGCTGCCCGTGGAATTTAACGCAAGCCGCCGCGCACTGGCTACACTGCGTGACAGCCGTATACTGGAGGGGAAGGAGCTTTCCGGCGCAAGGCGGGTGCTTTCCGCTGCGGCGATGACCTATGTTGCCGCCGTGCTGGTATCGGCCATGCAGCTTTTGCGTTTGGTGCTTTTAACCAATCGGCGCAGGGATTAATTTTTGGGCGGCTGCAAAATTGACATTATGAGAAAAGCGGAGCGACACGCAAGTCGTTCCTTACAAATGTGAATGACGGGTTTACGGGGCGTATCTCTGTGTTCGCTCACGGGCGTTCCGCGCGGAATAATGCCCGTGAAGAGTACCGTGTTTGCTTGATGCAAAGAGGATTTGCATTTTATCATTCAATTTAAGTTATTATTGGAGATGATACAATGTCTTTTTTTAACCTTCAACAGCTATGGTACATATTAAGAATGATAACAGCGTGTCTGTGTGGCATTTTGATTGGGCTTGAACGTAAAAACCGAGCAAAAGAGGCAGGTGTACGAACGCATTGCGTTGTTGCCTGCGCATCAGCCCTCATGATGATTATTTCAAAGTATGGATTTTGCGATACAGTAATAGGCGCTGATGGCATAAGAGGCGCCGATAGCGCACGAATTGCGGCTCAAGTCGTGAGCGGCATAGGTTTTTTGGGAGCCGGTATGATTTTTGTCCACAAAAATACCGTTACCGGTCTTACGACGGCGGCGGGTATTTGGGCAACTTCCGGTGTTGGCCTTGCCATCGGTGCGGGAATGTATGTTGTCGGCATTTCGGCAACCATACTTGTACTCATTGCACAGGTGGTTTTACATAAACATTTCAGATGGCTTAAGAATACAAAGCTAAAAAAACTTATTATTAAAAACGTCACTACAGAGGATTATCAAGCCTATATGACAAATGTGTTTTTAAAACAAGGAATCACGATTCACGATGCGTATATTGAAAAAAATGGTGATGTAAGAAATTATACTTTTATTATTGAGATGCCCCAGAATATCTATGAGGATAATATCATTTCGGTTACAAACCATGATTGCAAAATTATGGGAAATATATAGGAGGATGTTAGAATGAAAGCTATTGTGTTGGGTGCCGGTAAGGGAACCCGTTTACAATCGGAAAAATTTCAAATGCCAAAGGTGTTGCGTCAGGCAAACGGCCGCGCCTTAATCGACTATGTGCTGGAGCATATTGATTTTATTCCCAAAAAGGACACCGTTGTGGTTGTCGGCTATAAAAAAGAGGATGTACGCGCGGCGCTTTCGCCCGAATATCTGTTTTCGGATCAGGATCAGCAGCTGGGTACGGGTCATGCCGTGAACTGTGCGCGTGAGCATTTTGAAGGCTATGACGGGGATGTGCTGGTGCTGTACGGCGATATGCCGCTGCTTTCTAAGGCAACCTACGAAAAAATTATTAATCGGCACCGCGAAACGGGTGCGGATTGCACCGTTATGACCGCCGTTGTGGATGATCCGCTGCCGTACGGCCGTGTGCTTAAGGATGAAAACGGCCGCTTTATGGATATTGTGGAAACCAAGGATTGCACACCGGAGCAGCTGGCCGTGAAGGAGCTGAACATCGGTATTTACGTGTTCCGTGCGCCGCTTTTGTTTGAAAACTTAAAGGAGCTGAAAAACAACAACGCGCAGGGCGAATATTACCTGACGGATGTGCCGAAAATTTTACTGAAAAAAGGCGCAAAAATCGAGACCTGCACGGTTTGTGACAACTCTGAAATTTACGGCGTTAACACGCTGGAGGATTTGGAATTTTGCGAAGCGAAGCTGAAAAACGAACAATAAAAACCCCCAAGATACATATTTACACCGGGGACGGCAAGGGTAAAACCACGGCCGCGCTGGGGCTTGGACTGCGCGCGGCAGGCTGCGGCTTTCGTGTTGTGATGCTGCAATTTTTAAAAACAACACCCTGCGGTGAGCTGGCAGCGTTAGGGCACGTTCCGGGCTTTTCGGTTGTGCGGCCGCATCGCGGCAATCAGGGCTTTTTTTGGAACATGACAGAGGAAGAAAAGCGCGCGTTTACGCATGAAGTGCGCGAGGGCTTTGCCATGGCGCAGGAGCTGATGCAAAATCGTGCCTGCGACATGCTGATTTTGGATGAAATTTTCGGCTGTCTGCAAAACGGACAGATTACCGAAGCAGAGCTTTTGACGCTGATGCAAAACAAAACGGCCGAACTGGTTTTAACAGGGCGCAACGCGCCGCAGAGTGCGGTTTGCGCGGCCGATTATGTCAGCGAGATCCGCGCGGTGAAGCACCCTATGGAAACGGGTCTGGACGCAAGAGAAGGTATTGAATTTTAATCAAACAGGCATAGGGGGGTCGTTCCCCAATGCCTTAGCAAACGGGAATGAGGCTCTCCCGCGGCGGCTGCACAGGCGGCTGCCGAAACCGCCCGATGGCTGATGGCTTCTGTGCACTGCACGGAAGCTGTCGGCTTTTTTGTTTCATACAATACTTTCACATGGCGAGGGCAAAACATAAAAAACGGAGATGATTAACGTGTTACTGAGTATAGCGCTCATTTTAGTTTTGGGGCTAACGGCGGCAAGCTTTCGCCGGTCAGCTTTGTGAATATTCCCGTTTCAATTTTGCTGGGAATAGCGGTCGGCGTGGCGGTGGGATGTTTGCTGCTGTTTATTTTGCGGTATGCGCGGCTTGCGCATACGGCACAGGTCATTTTGCTGATGGGCGTTTCTCTGGGGTTGGTCGAGGCCGAAAATACACTGCAAACGCCCATCACCTTTTCGGCCTTGCTTTCCGTTATGGCCATGGGCGCGGTGCTGCGTGCCAAGGCAGGGGCGTGTGCCGCCCGTCTTTCGCAAGGGCTTGACCGATTGTGGAGCTGGGGCGAAATTATGTTGTTTGTTCTGGTGGGGGCTTCGGTCTCTATCGTCAGCCTGGGCGCCGATGCACCGGCTGCTTTGTGTGCGGTTTTATCGGCGTTGGTATTTCGCGCCGTTGGTGTGCTTTGCTGCCTTTTGGGCAGCCGGTTGTCGTGCCGTGAAAAGCTTTTTTGCGTTTTGGCGTATCTGCCCAAGGCTACGGTTCAAGCGGCCATTGGCGGTTTGCCGCTGGCTATGGGGCTTTCTTGCGGTGAAATTGTGTTAACGGTGGCGGTTCTTTCTATTTTGGTCACCGCGCCGCTGGGAGCGATTTGTATTGACCAAACCTACAAACGGCTTTTAGATGGTTCGGAAAAATGAGTCGAACGGAAAATCATCTAAAATGAGGTCTGATCTGTTGACTTTGCGCGGCATTTGTGCTATAGTTAAATCGAATTTAAGCCGCGTAGGCACAAATTGCGGCAGAATGGAGCTTTTGCATGACTCAAACATATGATTTGTGGGATTTTGCGTGTGAGCACGAAACCCCCACGATGACACATTACATTCCGACAGAGAAAAAAAGCGACTGGAGCGTTGTTATTTTTCCGGGCGGCGGCTATCAGCATCGTGCCGTGCACGAAGGTAAGGGCTACGCTGAGTTTTTAAACGCGCATGGGGTGCATGCTTTTGTGGTAGAATACCGCGTTGCGCCGTCTTATTTTCCCGTTCCGCTTGCGGATGCGCGCCGCGCCGTGCGCATGGTGCGCTATTTTGCCAAGGAATGGGGTGTTTGCGCCGATAAAATTACCGTGATGGGTTCTTCTGCCGGCGGCCATTTGGCGGCCTTGGTCTCTAACTATACGCAGCCGCTGGAAAACGAAGTGCACGATGCGATTGATGAGGAAGCATACCGACCCAATGCGCAGATTTTGTGTTACCCCGTCATTTCGCTGCTGCCCGATTTTGGGCATATCGGTTCCGGCAAAAATTTGCTGGGTGAGCGGTATGAAGAACTAGGCGGGGCGCTTTCGGTGCAAAATTTAGTCACGCCGCAAACACCGCCTGCCTTTGTATGGCACACGTTTACGGACAACGGCGTACCGGTGACGAACAGTCTGGAATACGTAAGGGCGCTGAAGGCGGCAGGCGTTTCGGCCGAGCTGCATGTTTTCCCCATGGGAGGGCATGGACTGGGGCTGGCCGACCAAGGCCCCGAAACCGCCCATGTGGCGCAGTGGAGCGGCCTTTTGCTGAACTGGCTGAAAACACTGTAAACGGGCAGTGTGACATAGATTATGAAGCTTAGGCCAGAGTTAGACCTAACAAAACGGAAGGGAAGTTTTTACAATGACACGAGAATTATCAGAAAAGGCGCTGCACTTTATTGACGCAACAAACAGCGAAGCCGAGCAGCTGCTTGAGGATTTGTGCCTGATTCCGGCACCCTCCAATCATGAGGAAAAGCGCGCGGAATTTTGCCGCAATTGGCTGCTGGAGCAGGGCGCAGAGGGTGTGTATATTGATGACGCACTGAATGTTTTATATCCCGTGAACTGCGAGGGCAGAGATGACATTGTTGTGTTTATGGCACATACCGATACGGTTTTTCCCGATACGGAGCCGATGCCCTTTACAAATGACGGTACCTATTTTTATTCGCCCGGCGTGGGTGATGACACGGCATGTCTGGTGAATATGCTGATGAGCGCGAAATATGTTGCGCAAAACAAATTAAAGCCGAACTGCGGCATTTTGTTTGTGGCCAACAGCGGCGAGGAAGGACTGGGTAATTTAAAGGGTATCCGTCAGATTATGAAGGACTATGCCGGGCGCATTGCGGCGGTGTATACATTTGACGGGATGTATTGCCATGTGGTCAACGAATGCGTCGGCTCACATCGATACCGTATTACGGTGACGGCAGAGGGCGGCCATTCGTTTGGTGATTTTGGCAACAAAAGCGCCATTCATGGCCTTTCACAGCTGATTTGCAATTTATATAATCAGTCTGTGCCCCAAAAGGAAGGCACCAAAACAACCTTTAATGCCGGTGTGATTGAGGGCGGTACCTCTGTTAATACCATTGCACAAAAGGCTGTTATGCTGTATGAATATCGGTCGGACTGCAAGGACTGTTTGGCCGTGATGAAAGACAATTTAAAGCAAGAGCTTGCCAAAATAAAAACAACAGGCGTAACGGTTGAAACGGAGCTGATCGGTGAACGTCCTTGCACGGGCGATGTGGATCGGGCTGTGCATCGGGCGTTGGTTGAAAAGTGTGTGGCTGTGCAGAAAAAACACAGTGGCGGCGAGGTTATGTGCGAATCCGGCTCAACGGATTGTAACATCCCCATGTCTTTAGGCATACCTGCCGTTTGCGTGGGTACGTATGAAGGCAGCGGCCCCCACACGCGTGAGGAGAAGGTTTTAATCAGCAGTCTGCCCATTGGTACAAAAATCGCGGCCGAGCTGATTTTGGACTATTTTACGGAATAAATATAATGCTGCGGCGGCCAATCATGGCCGCCGCAGCTGTTTTTTACAGATTGCAGCAAAGGGACTGCTTGAAAAGCCCCTTTGTTTTACTGATTAGTTAGCGCTTGATACAGTCAGCCCCATAGCTTCAAAAAAGGCAACGGGTACATAAGTCAGGTCGCCGATTAACGTCGGCGCCGGTGTCAGCTCGGTTACGGTTTTATTCACAGCCATTGCATTATCCTCCGATACGATCGGGATAATGCGCAGAGTGGTCATATTTGCAGCGTCCAGTGTGATGGTGCGCAGGCTGTCGCCCTTGGCGATGACAACCTGGCGTTCTGCGGCATACCATTCAACGGTGCAGCCCAGCTTTTCGCAAACGGCGCGCAGCGGCAGCATGGCGGCTCCGCCGATGTTTTCGGCCTTGGCGCCTGCAATCACACCGTTTGCACCTTCTTCAGCGCCGGATACGGAAATCGTATCGCCTGCAACGGTCAGCACGATGGGTGCGGCGGCATCATCTTTGGCAGCATTGTCATCTTTGGTTTCGTCCTTGGTTTCGTCTGTGGCTTCGTCTTTAGCTGTGTCCTTGGCTTCGTCTGCCGTTTCGTCTGCGGCGGTGCTGTCATCTTTCGCGTCCACTTCATCTGCGGTGTCCGCAGCGTCAGCTTTTGCGTCCGTGTCGGCAGCGGCCGTTACGGTTGTTTCGGCGGCCGTTTCATCCGCAAAAACGCAAACGCTGCTTGCAGAAAGCATGACGGCGGCCAGCAAAGCGGCCAAAATTCTTGTTTTGTTTTTCATGTTCAATCTTTCCTCTCGTGTAAATTTATAACTTCGGCATCCGCCGATTTTTAACAATATTGCATATCTGTGTATCTTTTGCATCATACTAATGCCATTGGGTCATTTAAAATACAAACGGGGCGCAGCAAAGCGATATGAGGTCGCTTTTGGCGGCTGTGCGGACGTTTTGACATTTTACAATCGGCCATACTTATCATAAAAAGGAGATTTTTGTTATGCAAATTCGCACCGATTTAGCCATTGAGGCGCACGAAATGCTGACCGAAGCCGCCGCCGAGCTGGATGGCGTCAGCGTAGACCGTGAGGAACGGGACGGCGCGCACATTGCACGCGTCAGCATTGAAAGCCTGAAGGCACAGGTACAAATGGGCAAGCCCGTGGGGCATTACATTACCATAGAGTTCCCGGAGGTGGACATAGCGGAAGGCGAGGGCTACGAAGCGTTGTGCCGCACGGTTGCCGCCGAGCTGAGTGCGCTCCTTTCCCTGCGCGATAACAGCCGCGTGCTGGTTGTGGGACTGGGCAACTGGAACATAACGCCCGATGCGCTCGGTCCCAAGGTGGTTTCGCAGCTGATGGTTACGCGACACCTCTTAGAATACATCCCCGATCAGATTGACGAAGGGATTCGTCCCGTTTGCGCCATCTCTCCCGGTGTTTTGGGCATTACCGGCATGGAAACCGGCGAAGTGGTACGCGGCGTGACCGATACCGTCCGTCCCGATGCCGTGATTGTGATTGATGCCCTGGCGGCGCGCAGCATGGAGCGCATCAGCACCACCATTCAAATTTGCGATACCGGCATCAGCCCCGGTGCAGGCGTTGGCAATCAGCGCAAGGCGCTGGATAAAAGCACACTGGGTGTACCCGTGATTGCCATTGGCGTACCGACCGTGATTGACGCTGTGACTATTGCCGCAGACAGCCTGCACCTAGCAGCGCAAAACAGCAGCGATAACAAGCAGCTGCACGATGCGCTGGAGGGGCTTGACCGCGACGAGCAATACGCGCTTTTGCATAAACAGCTGCCGGAGGCCATTACGGGCTTTATCGTTACGCCCAAGGATGTTGACTTGCTGATCGGGCGTGTATCGAAGGTTGTGGCCAACGGCATTAATTTGGCGCTGCACAAAAACATCGGCTTTGATGATATTGCAGCGTACACTTCTTAGGGGTATTTAAGCCTTACGGCGCGGCCGGTGTACCGGCCGGCGGCTTGCGTCCGAAGCGCAGCGTAAAGCTGTCGCCGTCTAAAGAGCGTACGCCCTGCGGCAAGTCCAGCTTGACCGTCACTTCGCCGTTTTCGTTTAAATCTGCAGCGGCAATGGGCTTGGTTTTAATGGCATTTAAGCTGTCTACCATGGTTTGCACACCGGCAATTTTAATTTCCTTAATGCTGTTTTCATCCAACACAAGCTCATCGGACGTGTGGAACGATTCGGTAAACTCAGGCTCCAGCTTAACGGTTTTGGTTTTTAAAAGCTCGGCATGCACTTCAATTTCGCCGGTAGAAAAGGTTAGCAGCTGGCTTTTAATTTCTTTATTGTTTGTGCCCAGCACACGGACGGGTACCGTTCCGGCGGTGTCGGCGCTTTTGCCGTCCACATCCACAAAGGCCGCAACAGACTGAATCCCGTCTATAATGGTTTTGGGGCCTTGAATTTTCACGGTTTGCGGATTCGCCGTCAGGTTGCCGACCATGTAAGAATCCTTCGGCGCGCCTTCAATTACGGCTTCGACCGGTTTTTCAACCGTCACCAAATCGTCCACATCCACCGAGAGCATAGAGGGGTTTTTGTTAATAACCTCTAAATTGGCATAGGGCAGCACAATGTTGGTAAACACAATGTGGCGGCCGGTGGATTCGATGTTGCTCACATCGGCCAGCACCGTCACATCCTCGCTGCTCACCTCCATCACATATTTACGTGAGCCGCGGATTTTAATATCAATGGTGTGCTCGTTATCATTCAGCACAATCAGGTTCTTTTCTTCTAATATATTTTTTTGTGTAAATACGACCGGTACGCCCTTAATCACCCTGTCCATATCCGGGCTTTGCACCTGCACAACGTAAAACCACAAGCAAATGGCAATCACAACCGAAAAGACCTTTAAGGGCAAATCGCTTTTCATCTGCTTTTTCATTTTCATTGCTTTGCCCTCCCTTTAAAGAATTTGGCAGGCGTTGTTTTTTCCTCCTCGTCCGCGGCCAAAACCTTGTTTAACAGCTGGCTGAGAGAGGCCACCGAAAGGTTGCGGATCATTTCGCCGTTAATCATAACCGAAACCTTGCCCGTTTCCTCCGAAACGGCAAGCGCGACGCAATCGGCCGCCTCGGAAACGCCCAGCGCCGCGCGGTGACGCGTGCCGAACTCTTTGCTTAAATTTTTGTTGGCCGACAGGGGCAGCACCGTGGCTGCCATATAAATTTTATCGTTGCGGATGATGACCGCACCATCGTGCAGCGGCGTGTTGGGCACAAAAATGTTTTCCAAAAGCTCGCTGGATACCTCGGCCTGCACCAGTGTGCCGCCGGTTAAAATATCATTCAGGCGCGTTTCGCGTTCAAAAATAATCAGCGCGCCGGTTTTGGTTTTAGAAAGGTTTGAAACGGCAATGCAGACCTCGTCGATTAAGTCGGCACGCTTTCGCGGTTCTTCAAAATTCAATATGCCGCCCAGCTTGCTGCGTCCCATATGCTCCAGGCCGCGGCGCAGTTCGGGCTGAAACACAATTAAAAGCGCCGTTACGCCCACCTGCATGGTGTTGATTAAAATAAAGTTAATCACGTTTAATTGCAGCCAGTCACTAACATACATCACCACCAGCAAAATGCCGATGCCCTTTAAAAGCTGCACGGCACGTGTTTGACGGATAAACCGCATGACGTTGTACACAATAAACGCAACCAGGCCGACATCAATCACATCTGTCAGCTGAATGCTTTTAATAAACGGATAGACAACAGCTTCAAGGTAATTCACACAATCACTCCTCACTCAATACCGATAACGTTTAAAAAGCTCCGAAAGCGCCAGCCCGATGGATTCGGCTGCCTCCTCCGGGGTTTTTTGTTTGTTTAAAAGGGCATATACGCCGCCGGATACCAGGCTGTCTACCGCCTCTTGCGGAATAATGGCGCGACCCGGCTTGTGCGGCGGTAAAATCGGCTCGGCATAGGCATACATATCGCGGTAAAGCGGCAGCCAGGGATACAGGCTGATCAGCTCGTTATTTTCAAAGCTGGCCGAAATGGCGGACTGCCCGGCCAAAATGGCAGAATAGTTTGCCATCTCGGCGCCGCAGGCCCAGGTGATAAAATCAAACGCCGCATCCTTTTGCTTTGCGTTTTGCAAAATGCCAAGACTCCAGCCGCCCAAAACGGGGCATTTGCCGGGAATGTGCGCAAAGCCCAGCACACCGCCGCCGGCACCCGAAAGCGCCGCCGTATCCGATACAAAGGAGGGATATGTAATCTGCATGGCAGTGCTGCCCTCTAAAAATATACGCGCCGCGTCCCTGTCCGTTATGTTTTGGGCTGCACCGGGGCAACTTGCGGCAAGAGCAGCCAGGCTGCCGAGCGCCTTAACCGTTTGCGGCGTGTTAAAATGCACCTGAAAACGGCTGTTATACACCTCGCCGCCGTAGGCACGCATGCGCATGTACACCTCCGGCAGCAAACATTCTTTATAGGCCGTGGGAATCACCGTGCCGTATAAAACGGGTGATGCCGCACGGTTTTGCCTGTCGAAAAACGCGGCAATGCGGTTAAAGGCCGACCAGCTTTTCGGCGGCCGAAGCTCTTCGTTATACAGGCTGAAATATTGCTTGCAAAGCGCAGGGTTTTCAAACAAATCACGCCGATAAAACAGCATTTGCGGCGCATAGGTAAACGGAAGGCCGTAATAGCCGCCGCCGAACTTGCCGTAATGCTCCAAACAGTTGTGCAGGTAAATGCCTTCGTCAAACTGTTCCATATAGCCGCTGATATCGGCCAAAACGCCCGATTTTGCCAGCGAATACAGCCACGGCAAATCGAACATGGCCACATCGGCTGTTTGGTTTGGATTTTGAATGGCCGCCAGCATTTCATGCTCCGGCACACGGATAATTTCGGTTTTAACGCCCGAAAATTGCTCAAAATATGGCACTAAGCCCGAAAACAACTCAACTTGTCGGGTGTCCAGCATCAACGCCGTTAAGCGCCTGTTTTTGCCCGATACGGCGGCCAAAACGGTATGCGGCTTGCGCAGCCAGACATCCTCAAACATCTGCTCACGCGGGGGCAGACCGGGGTTTTCAATCTGTTCAAACAGCTGTGCTGCGGCGGCCTTGCCCAGTGTAATGGCCTGACGGGCGGTATACAAAACATCGGGACGGTCGCTTTGCCGATCCCAGTTATCCTCCCCCAGTGCGCCGACAAACACATCCGCGGACGGGGAAAGACCGGCCAGCATCAGCGATTCGAGCACGGCGGCTGCCACGCTTTTGGCGGTTGCCAAAACGGCATCCGGCCGTGCCTTTTGCAAATAAAGAAGCATGGCGCGGAAGGCCGCCTCCTTATTCAGCGCGGTGTGCAGCACCGTGCCGCTGCATGCAGGATGCTCTGTGAGCGCCTTGTTAAACCCTGCCTCGGCCTCTTGCTCGCAGCTGTAGGCCGAAGGGCCGCACACTAATAAAATATGCTTGCAGCCGCGGCTTATGCAATTTTTGGTCAGCTGCATCATGGTTTTTTGATTGTCAAAATGTAAAAATCCGGCCGAAACACCTTCGGGGCGGCGGTCTATGCATACAAGCGGTGTGCCGCCTGCGGCAATCTGCCGCAAGGTGTCGGGCTTTTGCGGCAGACAGGATACGCAAATCATCCCGGCTGCCTGATTTTCGGAAAAGTGTGCCAGATATTTTTTCTCCTGCTCGACCGATTCGCCCGAAATCCCCAGGCTAACAAAGTAGTTGCGGCCGTTGCAGTACTGCTCAATCCCCTGCAAAATCTGCACATAGTACTGATCCTGCACATTGGGGAGCAGCACACCGATTACGCTGCCTGCGCGGCGGCGCAGTGTGCGCGCCATTAAATTCGGCACATAGCCCAGCGTGTGGATGGCCGCGGCAATCCGCTCGGCCTTATCGCGACGGATGGGCTTTGTTTTGTTTATGTAGTTCGATACGGTAGCGACAGAAACGCCTGCCGCCTCTGCCACATCGCGAATGGTCGCCATGCTATCAGCTCCGTTTTATTCTTCGCTGCCTTTTAACAGCTCGCTTTGGTGCGTGGTAATCAGCGTGTCGATAATTTCATCCAAATCGCCGTCCAAAATGCTGTCCAGCCGATGCAGGGTCAGGCCGACGCGGTGATCGGTTACGCGCCCCTGCGGATAGTTATAGGTACGAATGCGTTCGCTTCTGTCACCCGTGCCCACCTGGCTTTTGCGCTCCTGCGCAATTTGTGCCTGCTGCTCGCTCTGTAAAAGGTCATACAGGCGCGAACGCAGGATTTTCATGGCCTTATCTTTATTTTTGTGCTGCGACTTTTCATCCTGACACGAAACCACAAGTCCTGTCGGCAAGTGGGTAATGCGCACGGCCGAATCTGTTGTGTTAACGCACTGACCGCCGGGGCCGCCTGCACGGAACACATCAATACGCAAATCGTTGGGGTTAATATCCACTTCAACCTCTTCTACCTCCGGCAGCACGGCCACGGTAACGGTAGAGGTGTGAATACGGCCGCCGGATTCCGTTGCCGGAATACGCTGTACGCGGTGCACACCGCTTTCAAATTTTAAGCGCGAATATGCGCCGGCGCCCTCAATGCTGAAGGAAATTTCCTTATAGCCGCCCATATCGGTTGCATTTTGGTTTAAAATCTCAATCTTCCAGCGGCGTGTTTCGGCATACATCGAGTACATGCGGAACAAATCACCGGCAAAAAGGGCGGCTTCATCACCGCCTGCACCGGCACGGATTTCCACAATAACGTTCTTTTCATCGTTCGGATCCTTCGGCAGCAGCAAAATTTTCAGCTCGTCCGAAAGGCGTGCAATATCCTTTTGCCCCTGCGAAATTTCCTCCTCCAGCATTTCGTGAAATTCCTTGTCCTGCGCTTCGGGCAGCATTTCTTTTGCCTCGGCGATGGATGCCTGTACTTTTTTATAGGCACGGTATTTTTCTACAATCGGCGTAATGTCGGCATGCTCCTTACATAGCTTGCGCCAGGTTTCCTGGTCGGCAATTACGGCCGGGTCGCTGATTTTTTCGGCCAAATCAGTAAACCGTTCTTCAATAAATGATAATTTTTCAAACATGATGCTTTTTGCCATCCTCTATTCTTTATTTTCTTACAGATTCATATTCTTTACACGGGTGGTGCAGTCAGCACATCGGTTTAAAAGCGGTTGGGCTTTGCGAGAACCCTGTTTTCGCGTTTTGTTTTTTGTTGTGTATATTCTTTGGAACGACACATAGGTCGTTCCCTACATGTGTTTATTATACCAACAGTGCAAGCCGCCGAATCGGCTTGCTTCCTTAAATGGTGCAATAAACACATCGGCACAAAAGCCGTTTAGGCTTTTGAACTAACACTGTGTTTATTATACCACAAATTTTCATTATAAAATTCATTCAAAGAAATTTGTGGTGCAATAGTCGTTTCCGATTTATATTCATTCGGTTACGACTATTATACCATATTGACAAACGCATTGCAAGCGGATATAATACAAGAGATGGAATATTTCCGAATCAATTATTTTAAGATGTATCCGAGAGGACTGGTTTTTTCATGCAAAAGCAAAAACGGGTGGCAGCCATACACGATATTTCCTGCTTTGGCAAATGCTCCCTTACGGTGGCGCTGCCGATTTTATCGGCGGCAGGACTGGAGGCGTGCTGTATCCCCACAGCGGTGTTATCGACCCACACGGGCGGATTTTCGGGTTATACCTATCGTGATTTAACAGAGGACATATTGCCTGTTGCCGCGCATTGGAAAAGCCTGGACATTCATTTTGACGCCATTTATACCGGCTTTTTGGGGTCGGAGGCGCAAACCGATATTATTGCCGAGGTTATAGAAGCCATTGCCGCACCGGATACGCTTGTGCTGATTGACCCCGTGATGGGTGACAACGGCAGCTTGTATACCGTTTTTCAAAACAGCTTTCCTGCGGCGATGCGGCGGCTGTGTGCGCGCGGCAACATCATTGTGCCGAACATGACGGAGGCCTATTTGCTGCTGGGTGAAGCCTATCGCCCCGGACCGTATACCGAAGCGGAAATTCAGCGTCTATTATCGGGGCTTGTAAAGCTGACAAAGGGCGATGTGGTGCTGACGGGCGTTTATTTTGACGAAACCGAGCTGGGCGCTGCCGCAAAAAGTGCATCGGGCGGCGCGGTGGAATATGTGTTGCGGCCGCGCGTGGCAGGCATGTATCACGGCACGGGGGATGTATACGCCAGCACACTGTTGGCTGCCGTCATGCGCGGCTTTTCGCTTTCGGAGGCGGCCGGCATTGCGGCCGATTATACGGTGCAATCCATTTACACCACAAAAGAGATGGACAAGGATTTGCGTTACGGCGTAAATTTTGAATATAATTTACCGGCGCTGATGCAGGCGCTTTCGGCAAAGGGGGATTTACAGTGAAGGTTATGACGGCTATGAGCGGCGGTGTAGACAGCTCTGTTACCGCGTATCTGCTGCAAAATGCAGGGGCAGAGGTTTGCGGCGCAACGCTGTATTTAACGGGGGAGCGACAGTCCGATGCGGCACAGGCGGCTGCCTTTTTAAATATTCCGTTTTACGAGTTTGACAGGCGCGAAGCGTTTGAACAAAACGTGATAGCGGCCTTTGCCGAAAGCTATGAATCGGGCGAGACACCGAACCCGTGCATTGTTTGCAACAAGCTGATTAAATTCGGCCTGCTGCTGGATGAGGCGCTTGCTATGGGACAGGATTATTTGGCCACAGGGCATTATGCACGTCTGCGGCGCGACCGTGCCACCGGCCGCATTTTGCTGATGCGCGCCAAGGATCCGCGTAAGGATCAGACCTATATGCTGTATCGTTTGTCGCAGCACCAGCTTTCGCATGCCATGTTTCCGCTGGGCGATTTTACCAAGCCGCAGATTCGCGAAATTGCGGCCTCTATCGGGATTCAAACGGCGCATAAGCCCGACAGCCAGGATATTTGCTTTGTGCCGGACGGTGATTATGCCGCGTTTTTAGAGCGTCGGCGCGGTACGGCCTATCCCGAAGGGGATTTTGTGAATGAAGAGGGCGCTGTTTTGGGTCGCCACCGCGGCATGATCCGATACACCATCGGCCAGCGTAAGGGGCTTGGCATTGCGTTGGGAGAACCGGCCTTTGTGCTGCAAAAGGACGCGGCGCACAATCGGGTTGTGCTGGGCAAAGAAGAAAAGCTGCTTACGCGCCGAATTGCCGCGCGTGACGCGAATTGGATTGCCTGTGATAAACCGACGGACGGTATGCGCGTCACGGCCAAAACGCGCTACAGCCAAAAGGAGGCCGAAGCCGTAATTTACGTAACCGAGCAGGGCTTTACGGCCGAGTTTTCGGAGCCGCAGCGCGCTGCAACACCGGGGCAGGCCATGGTGCTGTATGACGGCGATGTTGTCATCGGCGGCGGCACCATTATCGGGAGCGATGAGTAAGGAGTCATGGATTGTATGAAAACAAAGACCTTGAGTGAACTGAAACAATATATTGACGAATTGGCCGAGCGACACACGCTGACGCGCGACGCATATGCCGCGCTGCTGTCTCATCGCACACGGGAACTGACGGACTATGCCAAAGACCGTGCGCAGGCTGTGGCTGTGGAACGGTTTGGTCATGATATTTATATTCGCGGTTTGATTGAATTTACAAATTACTGCAAAAACGACTGCTATTATTGCGGCCTTCGGCGCAGCAATACGCGGTGCCATCGGTATCGGTTGACGGAGGAGGACATCCTCTCCTGCTGCCGCATTGGCTATGGGCTGGGATTTCGTACCTTTGTTTTGCAGGGCGGTGAGGATGGCGGCTTTGGTGATGCGCGGCTTTGCAGGCTGGTATCGGCCATTAAGCGAAACCATCCGGATTGTGCCGTTACGCTTTCGGTGGGAGAACGGCCGCGCGACGTGTATCGGCAGTTTTTTGAAGCAGGCGCCGATCGGTATCTGCTGCGGCACGAAACGGCCGATGCGGCACATTATGCCAAGCTGCACCCCAAGGAACTGTCGCTTGCCGAGCGGAAAGACTGTCTGCTTGCACTGAAGGACATCGGCTTTCAGGTCGGCACGGGCTTTTTGGTCGGTTCGCCGTATCAAACGATTGATACGCTGTGCAGCGATCTGTTGCTGATTGAAGAGTTGCGGCCGCAGATGATTGGAATCGGCCCGTTTTTGCCGCATCGGGACACGCCGTTTGCCGATGAAGCGGCAGGCGATTTGGAGCTGACACTGTTTTTGGTTTCGCTGCTGCGTCTGATGAATCCGAACGCGCTGATACCGGCCACAACGGCGGTGGGAACATTGGCCGATGGTGGCCGCGAACGCGCTATTCTGGCCGGTGCAAATGTTGTGATGCCCAATTTGTCGCCGCCGCAGCACAGAAAGGATTATGCACTGTATAACAACAAGCTGTCGGATGGGGCAGAGGCGGCCGAATCACGCGCGGCATTGGATAAACGCTTGGCCGCCATCGGCTATCGTAGCGTTACGGCGCGCGGCGATTATACAGAATAAGGGAAATGCTTGCGGAAAACGTAACAAAGGGAACGGCACAGGCCGTTCCCTTTGAATGTGACGAACAGTATACAAAATGGGCACATGCAGCCCGATGTTTTTTATTCGGTGACTGTAACGGATGCAATTACCTGCGGCTCCAGCGGACAATCCGAAAAATCGGTCGGCACGGCGGCAATGGCATCAACCGTGTCAAGTCCTTCGGTAATGCGGCCGAATGCAGCATATTCACCATCTAAATGCGGTGCGGCCTGATGCATAATAAAAAATTGGCTGGAAGCCGAATCCTTTACCATGGTTCTGGCCATGGACAGTACGCCGCGGTCATGTTTTAAGTCGTTTTGGATTCCGTTTGACGCAAATTCGCCGCGGATGGAATCGCAATCCTTATGGTTGCCGTTTTTGTCGTAGCCGCCGCCCTGAATCATAAATCCGGCGATGACGCGGTGGAAAATTAAGCCGTCGAAAAAGTGTTCATCGGCCAGCTTTTTAAAGTTTTCAACCGTAATCGGTGCAATTTCGGGGTAGAGTTCGCCCTTCATCACGGCGCCGTTTTCCATTGTAATTTCAATTTGCATAGTTATGCTCCTTTTTATGTGAATTTGTTTGTGGACGTGTGTTTTACGGGGTTATATTTTTGTTGCAAATATAACGGTATTTATTATACCACAAATTTTCATTATAAAATTGATTCAAGGAAATTTGTGGTGCAATAGTCGTTTCCGATTTTTATTGATTCGGTTACGACTATTATACCACAACCTTATGCATTTTGCAAGCCGTTGGAAATGCAGAAAAACAGCCGCAGGCGAATCGAATCGTCTGCGGCTGTTGTGGTTTTATCCTTGTGAATAGGCCGAGCCTACCCAATGGCTCGGTTTAAAAACGTTACAATCTGTCCTCTGTTGCAGATCATTTCCGGCGAGAAGGTTGATTGCGAGGTACCGCTTGTTACCTCTTGCGCAACTGCCCAGCTGACGGCCTGTGCGTAATCGGAGCCGGCCGCAACATCCTCGAACGTGCCGGTATATGCGTCTTGCGGTGCACCGGCATTTTTCCACAGATACACCACGGTGGAAGCGCGCGTACAGGGTGTGTTTGCGGCAAAGGTGTCACCCGTTACCATACCTTTTTCACTTGCCCAAATGGCCGCGTCATAATAATAGTCCGAGGCCGAAACATCACGGAACGGATTTTCTGCCGAGGCCTTCGGAGAACCGACCGCGCGCCACAAGAAGGTTAAAATCTGTGCACGGGTGCAGGTATCATCCGGCGAGAAGGTAGTTGCCGTGGTGCCTGTTGTAATCTTTCGGTCAACCGCCCAGCTGACGGCGTTTGCATAGTATGCGCTATCTGCAACATCGCTGAATGCGGCTTTTTTAGCAGGTGTTGTTTCCGTCTTTGGCTCGTCTGCCGCGGCATTGCCGATGGTAAAGACAACAGGCGTGTCAGAACGGATATTCAGCGTATAGCCGCTGTCCGTTTTCTTCATAGATTCCGCATCGAGCGGCATATAGGTCACAACACCGTCCGAATCCTTGCAGATTAAGTATTCCTTCTCCATGGACTCTTTATCTTCAAAATGCATGGTGCCTGCACTGGTGGTAACCGATGTGATGGGTTTTTCCCATCCGGCAAAAATTTGTATACCATCCATATCGTCCATACCGATACCGATGTAATCATAGCCGCCTCTTAAAATATTGGCTCTGTGGCCTTCGCTGTTCATCCAGGCGTTCATGGCTCTTTCGGCATCGTTATCATGCGACGGGCATTGGAAGATGTTTTCGCCCAAGGTTGTTGCATTAAAGCCGGCTGGGATAACCGTGTTAAATTTTTGGCCGTTCGGTCTGGTGTGAGAGAATACCTCGGCGGTCTCGGCTTCACGAATATCCGTTGCACTTTGCAGCGTTCCGTGCATGGTCAGTACCATTCCGCCATCTTTGACGCGTTCAACGTTTACAAGGCGCAAAACCTCCCATTCCTCTTTGTTCAGCGATATATCAGTCGGCATTTTGCGGACAAGCATGGGGATGATCTCACGGACGCCCAATTCGCGTGTTTCTTCTTCCAGCGTGAGGATTAAGTAGCCCGACAGTTCGCCTTTTTCTTTAAAAGTAGCCTCTTTTTTATAAAAGTTGTCCTTCCATACCACCTTAGAACCGTTACGGACGGCCGAAAGCGCGGTTTGCAGGATATCCTCTTTCGTCACCTTATTGGTAAAGGTCATGGCGCTTATGGCCTTTGAGACGGCAGATCTGTCCTCATTTATTTTTTGAGAGTTAACCGTTACAACCGGCTCAATGGTTTTGCCTACCGGCGTTCTTTGGCTCTGCGTGCCGCAGAAAAGCTCCAGCGTGGCCGAAACCGTACCGTTGACCGTGGTGCTTGCCTTGGTCAGAGAAAAATCGGCCTTATCCAGCGTGACGGTGACATGGCTGCCGCTCGGCAGTGCATTTTTGGCCATGTTTAAAATATCCTGCCGTGTGGTATCGTTAGACACTTCAAAATCATAAATTGCCATGCTGATGGCGTGAGAAGCCTCGGCCAGCTCTTTTTTGGCGGTCGATGCGTCAATAGAGGTATCAACCGTTTGCGGCGTATCCTCCTGCGGATCGTCATCATCTGCTATGCCCGTTGCCGGGATTTCTTTTGATAAGGTAAAGCCATCCTCGGCATCGTCCAAATAAATCAAAACATCCGCGCTGACGAGGCCGGGCTTTGAAGCGGTAGGACTTTTAACCCTGAAGTTATCAACTATAAAGCCCATGCCGGTGTCTTCTTCACTGGAATATTCGCCGGCTTCAAAAATCATATCCTCCAGCTGTTCCCGCTTAAAATCAACCGTGATTTCCGCATTGTCCCAGGCCTCCATTAACAGCGCTTTGTTTTTGGCAAGCGCAGTGTCCGCATCATCCGTCAGTGTAAAGCCGATGGCTGCGGCAGGTATGGAAAAAGCCGAAAACAAAAGCAGTGCCGAAAGCACATAAGCCATCCATTTTTTCATCATTGCATCTCTCCCTGTTTTTTATCATCTTAATTATATATCATTCGGTCGTGAAAAGCAATGCGGCACGTCATAACTTGCAGAAAAACGTCATAATTGACTGCGTAAAAAAAGAGCCGCAAGCGTTGCGCTTGCGGCTGAGCGTGTCGAAAAAGTCGACACGCTTCAAGTCGAAATCTCTCTTCGAGAGCTTTCGCTTGAGCATAAGGGCTTTCGCTCGCGCGGCGCTCACCGCGCCAGCCCTTTAT